>CAYGZA010000025.1:0-33926 GCA_964354135.1 uncultured Planctomycetaceae bacterium | reverse complement strand
AGCGTGGCTCGGCAGGAGCCTCGCCCTCCCGGAATCACGCAACGTCATTTAGTCTCGGACAGGTCGAGCCAGAAGGAATCCCTTGGATGAACCCCTATAGCTCTTTGTGCGACGACTTCTACGTCAACATGAACCTGAGCACGGAGATGGAGCTTCCGACCAACCGCGAGACGATCCTCCACTTTTTCGAGCGCGTCCAGAAGACCTACCCCACGATGCGGAACTTCTATTGCCGCGAGCGCGGCGATTTCGTGCTCGAAGAGGACAAGGACAAGGGCTCCTACCGCTGGTGTACGATCGAATCCCGCCGGATGTGCTCCGGGCAGGTCAACCCGGAGACCGTCGAGGGAGCGATGAACCAGCACCGCCTGGTCCTCGAGCTGGCCCCCTATACCCTGTCCGTCAGTCCGCTGGATTGCGAGGCCCTCGACCTCCTGTTCGGCTTCGATTTCACCTACCGCGGGAACCACAACCAGTTGGTCGCCGAGGCCCTGGGCGTCAACCCGGCCATGGAGCGGATGCTCGAAGTCCCCGGGGCAACCGTGATCAACCAGGAGCCGTCGCTGACGATCGCCCTGGACGAAGAATGCCGGCTCCAGTGCCGGGTGAGCGTGGAGACCCGCACGAACGCCTACCAGGTCCGCACCGGAGATTATCCCGAAGACCAGCTCAGCGTTTACGTGACGGCGCGGCAATACGGCAGCCTCTCGCCCGACCGCACGTTTGCCGAGACCCTGGACAGGCTGGCCGAAGTGTGCCGCGAGACGCTCGATAATCTCGTGATCGAGCACGTGCTCCATCCGCTGGCCCGGACCATTGCACTGAAGTGACCCCGTCGATACGAGGTTTCTTCATTCCGGGAGGGCGAGGCCCCTGCCGAGCCGCACCTTTGATCGCCGGACTCGCGTTTTCTGCCAGGCTCGGCAGGGGCCCCGCCCTCCCCGAATCACGCAACGCGACGTAGCTACAACCGGCACAATCGCCAGATTCGCTCCGTTCCGTCCGCGCGCTACCGTCGGGCGGCGGCATTTGCAGCTTCGAGCGGCCGCGCCGGGGGACCGTCCTCCACCGGCCCGAAGAGCGGCCGAGCATAAGCTACGCTCTTACATGGGGTAAACGGGTCGCCCCGTTCCTCCCCACGATTGCGCAGCGTCCGTCCTTCCAGCCCGGAGGTGTAGGTCCCATGACATCGCCAAACAGACACCCGCGGAAGAAGCTCTATGTGGATTCCAAGGTCCAAGGGGCTTTGGTGTTCCGGGTCATCCTCTACTGGTTCGTCTACATCGTCACGATGACGCTGATGTTGCTGTGCTGGAGGATCATCACGGGACCCGCACGGCCTTTCTACACGCACTTCGACGCCATGTGGTTCCAGTACGGGCCTGCCGTGATCGCGTCCCTCATCTTGCTCCCGATCGTGGTGCTCGACATGCTCCGCGTAAGCAACCGTTTTTCCGGCCCGATGTACCGGCTGCGTCACTCGTTGCGGGCCCTTGCCCGAGGGGAACATGTGAAGCCGATCACTTTCCGCGAAGGCGACTTCTGGCTGGAAGTGGCCCAGGAGTTCAACGCGATCGTTGCCCGGGTGCAGCGGTACGAGGCTCAAGCGGGGCCGGAACGGGAAGAACGAGAAGAAGGGGACCGCGAGGAGGAGCCCGTCGCGGCAGCGGCGGAATGAGGCGGCCGACAACGCGGGGCAGGCATCTTGCCTGCCTTTCCACGCTCAGAGGCTGGAAGCCTGTGCCACGTGCCTAGGGGACAGTACGTGTTTCTGCCCCAGGAACACCCTGCGGTATACGGCCGCCACGCCAGCGGCCATGCTGCGATCGGAGAAACACTCGGTCTGGCGTTTCAGGGCGGCAGTCTGTAGCCCGTGCCAGTCCACCTCGCCGCGGATTACGCGGCGAATCGCCGCGGAGAGCGACGCCGGGTCGCCTGGCTCGGCGAGCAGCCCTTCCCGGCCGTCGCGGACCGTCTCGGGAATGCCCTCCACCCGGGTTGCCACCACGGGGACGCCGGCTGCCATTGCCTCGAGGATCACCATAGGAAGGCCCTCGCCAAAGAGGCTCGGCAGGACGAACAGGTCCATTTGCCTCAACTGGCTGTCGACGTCGGCCGTGAAGCCGGCCCACTCGACCAGGCGGCTGAGCCCGAGCTGCTCGGCCTGCCTCACGACCTGACGCCCATATTCCGCGGTCTCGAAATCGCCCACGGCTTTGAGACGCACCGAGAGCCGTTCGGAACGCAATGCCGCGAGGGCTTCCAGCAGCACCTCGATCCCCTTTCGAGGACGGAAAAGGGCGACAGTCCCCAAGGTCCATTCTTGACAGCCGCGGGCCCGGACGGGCCTGGGAATACGGCACGGCACCCCGTTCGGCACCACGAAGACCGGCCTCCCTGCCCGCGCGTATCGCCGCATCTGTTCCCCCAGACTGCGGGAGACGGCAATGATGGCCGCCGCCCGGGCGAGGCTCGCTCGCTCGACCAGGGCATTGAGCCGGTTTCGCCAAGGAGACGTCGAATCGCGGAATGCCGGGCTGTGGACGTGGTAGACGAGCGGCACGCCCGTAGCCGCCGACGCGAGAGCGGCCACCATCGCCGTCCGGGGCGTGTGGGCGTGGAGCAGGCCGAACTCACCGCTGCGGACAAGCCCCACCAGGCGCCAAACAGCCCGCAGGTCGTACTTGCCCCGCATGGGGCATAGGAAAACGGGCGCCTCGCGGGACGTGTACACTTCGGGGAACCGACCCGGCTTGACGCAGGCGAAAGCAACCCCGAAGCCGAAGTCCGGGAGCCCGCCGGCCAACAGGTCCTGCACTCGCTCGGCCCCGGAGTAATGCTCGCCGTTGATCACGTGGAGCACCCGGGCGGTCTCAACCTGCTTGTGCCCCGGCCGAATCGGGAACTGCCGGACGAGGACCGGCGGCTGCGATCCTGTATCCTCAAAGATGGGGGTCATCGGAGGGGCGAAGGAGTCCATCTGGCATCCCGTGTCTCAACCTGCTTGCCTATACATACTTAGGTCGCGTTTCCCTCGAACCACGCATCCAAACCGTCGGACAAGTCTCGCGACGGCGCTCCCAAGTCGTCGCGTACGGCTGGACTCCATGCGTCCAGGATTCGATGCAACCCGCTGCGGCGTTTTGGTTTGCGCCAGAATGCCTATGGCTGACGCGAAGGATCCCCCCCGATGTAACTTCCGCAGGTGGTGCGCATCCATACTGGTAGAAACCGGCGAGCAGGGTGAGCATGGTTGCGCGATGAAATGTGAAGAGCTACTGGCGGCACTCAACGACTACGTGGACGGTACCCTGTCGCCCGGGGTTTGCGCGGCCTTTGAGGAGCACCTCAAAGGCTGCAACCCCTGCGAAGTGGTGGTCGACAACATCCGCAAGACGATCACCTTGTACAAGGTAGGCGAGCCGTTCGTGCTGCCGGCGGAGTTCCAGGAGCAACTTCATCGTCAACTCCGCGAGAAGTGGCGGGCGAAGTTTCCCGCCGACGCCGCTCCGCGGAGCAGCGAACGAGGCGGCACCCCCGATTGACCGGGCAGGTCAATCAATTCACGGCAATCTTGGCGGGAGCCGGCCGCCCTTGTCGCTTAGTTCCCTAAGGCCCGCAGCCTTCCGAGCATTCGGGCCGTGGTTCCGGCCAGACCGACTCACCCCTCTTCAGGAGACCGCGCGATGACTACCGCCGCCAAAACGAGTCTCTGTTTTCTCGCTCTCGCCGCCTTTTTCCTGGGGGCCCCAACCGCGTCCGGCGCCGCCCCGACCGCCGCGCCGCCCAGCCCCCAGAGCAATCCCGGGCGAGTGACGCACGTGACCCTGTATCGCGGGCAGGCCATGGTGACCCGCACGATCCCCATCGAAGGCCCCAAGGGGGCGATGGAGATTGTGGTCGGCGACCTGCCGGAGCAGGTAGTTGCGGAAAGCCTGTTTGCCGAAGGCAGCGAGGGCGTGGAAGTCCGCGCCGTTCGGCACCGCACCCGGGCCGTCGGCGAGGAGCCCCGCGAGGAGGTCCGCAAGCTGGACCTGTCCGTCAAGGAACTGAACGAGAAGCTCCAGGTCAACAAGAAGGGGCAGGAACTGCTGGCCAAGCAGACGGGCTACCTCGACCAGCTCGAGGGCTTCGTCGCCGCGACCGCCAAGAGCGACCTGGCCCGGGGCGTGCTGGATTCCGAGGCACTCAAGAACGTCACGCTGTTCTCGTTCGAGCAGCGGAAGGGCGCCGCCGACAAGCTGACCACGTCGGAGAAGGACGCGAAGGACCTCAACGACCAGCTCTCGCTGCTCCAGCGGAAGCGTGCCGAGCTCACGAGCGGCGCGTCGCGCACGGTCCGCGAGGCGGCGATCTTCGTGGAAAAACGTGGCGACCCCAAGGAATCGGTCCGCCTCAACTACCTGGTGGGCAGTTGCGGCTGGTCGCCGGCGTACACGTTCCGCGCCGGTCCCGACCGCAAGGAGGTCCGCGTGGAGTGCAACGGGCTGGTCCACCAGATGACCGGCGAGGACTGGAACGGCGTGCAGTTGGTGCTTTCCACCGCCACGCCCGCCCTGAGCGCGTCGGGCCCGGCGTTGGCGCCCTTCCCGGTGGCCCTGAACAAGGAGGAACAACCCAAGCCGCCCGGCCCGAAAGAGCTGGCCGCGCAGTTGGAGGCGATCCGCAACCGGCTGGACGCGGCGACCGCGCAAAGCCGCAGCGCGGCCACCCTCGGTGAGAAGTCCGGAGCGAATTGGGCCTTGAACGCCGCGGCCAACGAATTCCAGAACCTGGAGCTCTTAAGCGGCAAGGACCTGGTGAGCACGCTCCGCTCGGGAGAGGTCGAGGCGACTCGGGGCCCGAGCTTGAGCTACTGGCTGGCCGCCCCCGTGAGCGTGGCCAGCCGGTCGGATCAGCAGATGGTGCAGATCTTCCAGACCAAGTTCGAGAGCCGCTTCTACCACGTGGCCGCGCCCGTGCTCACCCGCCACGTCTACCGGGAAGCCGAGCTGACCAACACCAGCGACCAGGACCTCTTGGCCGGCCCGATCTCCGCCTACTTGGACGGGCGGTTCGTCGGCCGCGGCGAGACCCCCACCGTCGCCCGAGGGCAAATGCTCGTCCCCGGTTTCGGGGCCGACCCGCAACTTCGGGCCCGCCGCGAGTTGGTCGATAAGACCGAAAGCGTGCAGGGCGGCAACCGCAAGTTGGATTTCAAGTACCGGATGATCGTCGAGAACTACAAGCCCGAGCCGGCGGTCGTGCGGATCTACGATCGCCTCCCCTTCTGCGAGGACGCGACGGATGTTCGGGTCACGCTGGCCCCACTGAAGGACCCGCTGGACGAGGACCCGCTCTACCAGCGCCGCGAGCGGCCGAAGGGCGTCCTGCGATGGCAAATCACCGTGCCGGCCGGTACGGTGCGCGAGAAGGCCCGGATCATCGAGTACGGTTTCTCGGTGGAGTTCGACCGCAACTTCCAGTTGACGACCCTCGTCGGGAAGCAGGAGGAGCGTCAGTACCAGCAGCTTGAAGAACGGAAAGCGGCTCCGGCGGCCGCAAAGGCACCGGCGCCGCCGCCGCCCTCGCCGAAGGCCCCGGAGTAGTCGGCCGCCTGACCGCATCGGGCGAGAGGACGCGGAGTACGCACTTTGTCTCGAAGACGGCCCGCAAGGCGGGCAGGGAGGATGACCATGAACTTGGCAGCGGTTTGTCGGTTGCGGTTTGTGACGGCGCTCTTGGCTTGTGTGATCGTCTGTTGTTCCGCGTCGCGCGAGGCGAGGGCAAAGTACGAGACGCCCGATCTGGAGCGGGTGCCCATCGAGCGGTTGATCTCGAATCTCCAGAAGCGCGTGGAAGCAGAGCCCGAGAATGGCCGTCTCTGGCTCAAGCTGGCGCGGCTCCACGCCATGGCATACGCCTCGAAGAACGCCGAGATCGAAGTGAACAAACGCCGCGGCGAGGAGCCGTGGTTCGGCTACGAACCGCGGTTCATCCCCTTTGAAGTCCGTTCCACCACGGATCGTCAGAAGCTCAAGGCGGCAAGAGAGCATCTGGACAAGGCCATCGAGATGCACAAGAAAGCCGTTGGTCTCGAGCCCGGCAACGTGGTCGCGCGGCTCGGCTACGGCTGGTGCCTCCAGCAGGCCGGCAGGAAGAAGGAGGCGATTGCAGCCTACCGCAAGACGATTGAACAAGCCTGGAGCAAAGACAAGGAGGTGCGGGAGGCTATGAAGCGCGAGAGTTTCATCACCAGCGAGGCGGCGTCCTATTTGATCCCGCTCCTGGATAAAGAGAAAGACAAGAGGGAGATTGCGACGCTCCTGGAGCGGGTCGAGCATTTCCAAGAGATTAGGCGTGCCATCACGCCGCTGGTCATCCCGCTTTGCGACGGCCTGATGGCCGCGGACCTCGTCGATCCGAGTGCGAAAGTGGTCTTCGACGCCGACGGAACGGGCCTCCGGCGCCCGTGGACGTGGACTACCCAGGACGCCGGTTGGCTCGTCTTCGATCCCCACGGCCGAGGCGAGATCACCTCCGCGCTGCAGATGTTCGGCAGCGTTTCCTTCAACTTGTTCTGGGACAACGGGTACGAGGCCCTCGAAGCCCTCGACGACAACGGCGACGGCGAGATCTCCGGCGGCGAACTCCTCGGCCTGGCCATCTGGCATGACTGCAACTCCAACGGCTTGAGCGAACCGGGCGAGGTCCGGCCCGTAAGCGACTGGGGGATCGTCGCCCTGGCGTGCCAGCGCCAGTGCGACCCGGCGAGCCCTGAGACGGCGGCCCTATCAACGCACGGGGTCACCTTCCGCAACGGCGTCACCCGGCCGACCTTTGACGTGCTCCTGCGTCCTCGTGGCCCGGCGGCAATCGCGCACTCCAATGAACGATAAGCCGGCACAAGATCTTCGGTTGCGGGGTGGTGAGATGATTGCCGCCAACGACAAAGAGACTGCGTTTCTCGCCCGGTCCGCCCTCGTTCTGTGGTTCGTCGGCCTGTTGCTGCCGTTTGTCATCGCCGCGATGATCCTCGCGTCGTCCGGGCCGAACCTCTCGCCTGCCACGGAGAACACCGCCGCCTCGCTTGGCTTTGGATTCGGGTTTGTTGCGCTGGCCTTGGCGCTGGCCTTCGGCATTGTCGGAAGGCGGCATCTTACGGGGAGAATCGCCATACGGGGTGCGATTGCCATCCTTGCGGTGGCGGTCGCTCTGATGGTTGCGTGGTCCTTCTTTGGCGGCGTGGGCCATCCCAGACCTTTGCCGCCCCGCCCGGTCCGAATCATGACTGGCCAGACACGCCCCCCAACCGCCGAGAAGATGGTGGGGCATGACGTGAAGGGCTCCGTCCCATGAAAGACAGCGACAGTGCGGAGCGCTTGTTTATTGCCGCATGCGCCCTCGTCGTGTTCATCGTCGGGCTGCTGGTCCCCTTGGCCGTCGCCGAGGCGATTGTCGCCTGCTCGGGGCCCAATGCGTCCCTCAGCGGCCTCACCGCCGCCGCCCTGCTCGCCGTCGCGTTCGGGTTCATTGCCGAGGTCTTGGCGTTGATCTTGGGGGCCTTCGGCAGGCAATACCTTTCCGGCAAGATTGCGATGATTGGCGCCGCAACCGGACTCGTGCTGGCCATGGTTCTTGCGATTCTGTGGGGGCTCGGTCCGCGTATAGGTTGACCCCGGCCGGTCTCGTTACCCCTTGCACAAACGGTTGGTCCCATGAACGACTCCGGCAAGAAAGAGCGTGTGTTTGTCGCCCGCTGTGCTTTCGTTCTCTTCGTTGCCGGCCTGCTCGTGCCTTTTCTCATCGCCACGGCAATTCTTGCCGCGTCCCCGCGAGGCCGTTACGCAGAACGCCCGGCCACGCTCTTCCCCCTCGGGTTCGGCTTCACTGCGGAGGTCCTGGCACTGCGATGGGGGCTCATCGGCAGGCGGCGTCTGTCCGGCAGGATCGCCATGATGGGTGCGATCACGGTGTTCCTTTTGGCACTTGTCGTTGCGGGTGGGATGTTCCTTTCACTCTGTCTCAGGGGAAACCAGGCGTGGCTTCAAGGGGGCCCTCGATGAACGAAAGGCCGGAGACACGACCGATGGTTGGCCGTCGAAGGTTTTGGTGCCTGTGGCTGGGGGCGCTCGTCGTCTTTTTCCTGGTGGGCTGGCTCCTGAGCTCCACGTGGGGCGTCTATGACGTCACGAGGTACGTCAAGCTCCGCTCGCACCTCACGACGGTATTCGACCCGCGCTCGCCTGCCCCTTTCGTCGTTGTGGTCGACTGGGAGGCCGGGCGCCTCGAGCGCAGGGGTGGCTTTCGGCTCAGAGAGTCTGAGTGCTTCGTGTGGTTCCTGGGCGCAAAATGGCCGGTCGCCGCAAAGGGCGCGATGTGGAAGTCGTAGCCGCCGCCCCCCCACTTCCGCCTTGCTCTCTTGCCTGCTCTCCTATATTCTCCTGAATTCGCGACAGGCTGAGACCCACAGCGCGCCCCCGGCACCGCCGGAGCATCCGAGATGAGCGACAATCCCACGTCGTGGGAGAAAGACGCGCGCAAGAAGGTGTTGGCCATCTGCCGGCGGCTGCGGAGGGTCTATGGGCCCGTCGAGACGCCCCCGCAGTGGCCGGTGCTGGATGAGCTCATCGCGACGATTCTCTCGCAAAACACGTCGGACGCCAATAGCGACGCTGCTTTCAAGCGGCTCCGCCGGCGCTTCGACGGCTGGGACGCCGTCCGCCGCGCTCCGGTCTCCAGGATCGCCGCCGCGATCCGGCAGGCCGGGCTCTCGAACCGGAAGGCCCCGCGCATCAAGGCGATCTTGCAGAAGATCTACGAGGATCGCGGGAAACTGTCGCTCGAATTCCTTTCCACGATGGCGGCGCCCGAGGCGGCGGAGTACTTGAAGAGATTCCCTGGCGTCGGGCCCAAGACGGTCGCTTGCGTGCTGTTGTTCGCGTGCCGGAAGCCCGTGCTGCCGGTGGATACTCACGTCCATCGCGTCAGCCGGCGGCTCGGCCTGATCGGCCCGCGAACCGGCGCCGTCAGGGCGCACGACGACCTGGCCGTGCTCGTGCCGGCCCGGCTGGTGCTGGAATTCCACATCCAGTTGATCCGCCACGGCCGAGGCGTTTGCTCCGCGAGGAGTCCCGAGTGCGAGGGCTGCCCGCTCTTGGACCTTTGCCCGGAGGGGATGAAGCGCCTTCAGGCCTTCCATCGACCCGCGCCATGATGCCAAATCCTCGAAGGCACGAGAGAGGGTGCCGCCGCGCGCGACCGGCACCAGCCATCCGCAAACCGGGGCATAAGTTACCCTCTTGCAGAGGTGGATTCGCTTCGGGATGGAAAACCCGCCCCCGATGCGGTAGAATTGCCTTGTGAGTTGAGCGGCCTTGGGCCGCTTTCCGCCGGGGGCGAACCGGGTTCGACCGGACGGGTTGAAGTGGGAGTGGCGTGCCGTGGTTGGTCAGTGGGCCACGTTAAAAGCTGACCGCACATCTTAAATGCCGAGAGCAATCTCGCACTGGCTGCGTAACAAGACGTAGCCCCGGTCGAGGGCCTTCGCCGAAGAGGCCCAAAGGCCGGCCATCAAATTCGGCTCGTTCCGGGTCAACGTCGGGAACGCCCGGGACTAAACTCCGTGCCCGACTGGGCTGCTTGGCACCCCGTCGGTTGGGGATCAGGCGGGTGACAGCGTAAATCATCCGACTATGCACGTAGAGGCTTCCGCGGAAACGTCGCGGGACGCGGGTTCAATTCCCGCCGCCTCCACCCAATAGGCCACTTATGAGGAATCATAAGTGGCCTTTTTTATTGGAGTTACGACAAGTGCGGTGGGACAGAATCTTGTCGCAAGTCCCTTCTGGATGCGATAATTGGGCGCTACTTGGATGCGATAAGGCTTCCGTTCGGCCGTCTGAACTGGTAGAATCTGGTCTATATCATCCATGACACCATTTGCAGCGAGCCTCGCCCGATGCCTACCAGAAGCAAGACCCGGTGGACCCCGGATTGCAGGGGTCGATTCACGAGGCGGATTGGGTGGAAGCTGAACGAGCAGGGGAAGCCCGTCCAGCATCTCTTCTATCTGGGGACCGATCCTGACCAAGCGATGAGACGAGAGGACCGCCTCGTCGAGTTGTGGCAGCACATTGAGCGGAACCACACAGGGCAGGGGACGCCGACATGGATTCCACTCACCTTGAAAATCGGCATCGAGATTGCCAAGGGCAACTACCGGGTCGTTATTGAACGCAAGGGGAATCCTCCTGAAGCCTACGCCCGCTACCTCCACCGAATCCAGGCCGCCTACCCGATGGTGCAGTTCGTGCCCGAGGAGCCGGAAGCCTACGTGGACGGGGCCGAAAAAGCCCGGAGCATCGCCGGACAGCAGATCGGCGAACTGGAACAACAGGTCGCTGTTGCGGAACGAAAGCACTCTAGGATCGGCAATCTTGCGCCCGGTGAGGCTCAGAGTGGCGGTGGAATGCTCCACGATGCTTTGGACGCTTACGTGGCCCACATCAAGCAGACCGCAGTGGAACCGGGGACCGCCCGGCTGACCGCCTACGGCTTCGCCCGAGTCGCCAACGTGCAGCGCCTCAAAGACCGCCATGACAACGCCCCGCTCTCCAGCCTGACAACCTTTGACGCTGTGCAGGGGATGATCAACCTTTGGCGGAATCGGCCAATGGTGAAGAACTCCGATCCGCCGAGGCCCATCACTAAGAAGACCGCCGAGCATCACATCGCCGAGTTGGCACGGTTCATCCGTTGGCTGAGTCGAACCGACCAGTATGGCTGGAAGAAGCCGGAGGACTTCGACGAACTTGAAACCCGAGTGCGAGAAACCGCCCAAGAGCGGCAGGCCCGGTTCACTCCAACCCAGGTGGACCGGTACACCCCGGAAGAACTCGCCCTGTTGAACAAGTATGCCACTCCTTTGGAACGACTGCTGCTCTTGCTTGGCATCAATTGCGGTTTCGGGGCCGCCGAGCAGGGCCGACTGACGATGGGCCAGTTGTACTTGCACCAGTGCCATCCTCATGCAGACCTGATCCGGCGGGTATACGGCGTGGAGTCCGGCCCCCACGACAGCTACATCCTTGGTGCGAGGCCGAAGAGCGGCGTCTACGGGGAATGGTATCTCTGGCCCCAGACCGTCGAAGTGCTGAAATGGGCAAGACAGAAGCGTGAACGACTGGGGAACGCCACTCCCACCAGCCTGCTTGTCGTCAACGAACGGGGGAGACCCTTCTTCCACCAAACTTCTGGGGGAAACCGAGGGCAGACGTTCAATCGTCGCTGGGCGGACCTCACGCACCGCATTCAAGCCGATTACCCGGATTTCCCATCGCTCAGCTTTGGCAAGTTGAGGAAGACAGCAGGGGATCTCATACGGGACGTGGCGAGTGGCGAGATTTCCCGAGTGTTCCTGTGTCACGGTCATCCGGTGCCGACTGATGATCTCTTGGATCTCTACACAAACCGGCCGTTTGGCAAGGTTTTTGAAGCACTTCGGGAACTTCAGAGGAAACTGCAACCCGTCTTTGAGACGGCCCCGGACGATCTGTTCGCACAACCGGTGCAGCAATACACCGGACTGAAGACCGTCGAGAGGGTTTTCAAGCTGCATGAGGAAGGAAAGACGATCCGAGAGATCGCCAGGGAAGTCGGGTTGTCCAAGAGTGCCGTTTCCCGCCATCTGGAGCGTCGTAAACCAGCCGCAGAGTAATTCGACTGTCGCTGGTGTCCCGACCGAAACATTTCTTGCTCCTAATTTTACTGCGCAGGGTCTGGCAAATTCGTCAACAGGTTGTGCTGACAGCACTGCTAGCGGCCCAATAGGTTGTAGGGAATTGGCGACCCTGCGCAGTAAAACTAATTGAGGGACAGATCGGATGACGGCAGTGTATAGTGCCCAAGAGGACACCACCAAACAGGGCCGAACAGCAGCGATGGCGCTAGTCGGAGAAGTGAAGCCTATTGGGGGACAAAACCATGTCGAATCGCAACAAGGTGATGGCTCAGCCTGTGGGATACCTCGGCCTTGCCGAGGGTGTGGTCGGTTCCCCACCCGGAGAGGAGCGAGTTGTGATCATCACGATCCGCCCCGAACCGAGTTCCTTCTGCCCCCACAATATCGCCATCGCCAAGGCTCAGGCCGAGCGGCTCTGGGAGGATTTGGGCACCGTCCTCTACCGGTCGGTGGTTCTCCTGCTGTGCCTCCTTTTGGCTACCGCCACCGGTTGTTCAGCGAGAGTTGAGGTCGAGTCGTCGAAATGGACCACTCCCCCTCCAGCCTCATCCGAGTCGGATGCCACGGCCGGTGAGAAAGCCAGGACGACGGTTGAGGTTGACCTCCTGCAAACCCGGTCCTCGGTGCCACCGCCGCCAAGGCCCACCTCCTCGGCCAACACCGTAATTCTCAACCTCGGTGATGGCGACATCCACGTCCACCAGCCACCTGCCCGTGCCGAAGCACGTGATAAGGCAACCCCTCTGCCCAGGAAGAGCAACCTCAACACCAAGATCGGCTGGCCAAGCACTTACTGGCAGCACGGCCCCTCGGCATTCACGGGCTACTTGGCCGCTGGCCTGCTGGTGGGAACCGCCATGGTGTTGATGATAGCGACGGTTGGGCGCACAAAAGGCGGCCCGATGCTCTCGACCATCGTTCTGCTGGTCGCCGCTGCGGTCATCCTTCAAGCCCTTCCCGCAGCGGAATTGGGCCTTCAATTCCTTCCCCTGTCGCCTTGGGCTTACTCGGGCTTCGTATCGATCTGCCTGTCGATCCTGTGCTGGCTGGGCATTTTCCTCGCCGCCCTCATTGCCATGCTCAGGAGCGGGCTTATTGGAGCGCCGAGTGCGTTTTCGGCCGCCGTTCTCTTCTCGATGGGGATGAATCTGCTGTTGTCCCTCGGTGGTGGCTCGGCACCAACGGAAGTGGCTTCGGCGTGCTTTACGACTGGGCCCGTCTCATCGAGGTCGCAGCTTGCGACGGGTGAGAAAGGCAGAACAGCGATCCCGGTTGACCTGCTCCAACCCCGTTCCCAGGAGCCGATTTCCAGCCCCAAGCCGCCCGAGCCCCCAAAGCCCGCTGTTTCGGAGGCCAAGCCCTTGAACATCTCGGGCAACACGTTCGTCCTCAGCTACCGTGGCGGCCACGTGACCTACCGCTCCGACATTCACGTCCACATCCATGACCCGTCCCGGAGACAGGTCGAAGAGCGGGTCACCATTCACGGTGAAGCCCAAACCGAGCCACGCCGTCCCGTTGACGGAAGGTGCGAGCGGCTGGCAGAAGAGCATCTGGAACGGGTCAAGCGGTGGAAGGCGTTCCCAAACTGAACCAGCGTCAAGCTGTGGGGTCGATCTGTTCCAGCGCCAGTCGGGCGGCCTCCCGCACTCCCCGATGCTCGTCCTTCAACAACCGGCTTAGATCAGGAATGGCCGCACGCCCCGCAGCCCCAAGCTCGCCCAAGAACGCCGTTCCCCTCCCTCGCCGCCACCACTCGGGACTTCTGATCGATTCCAGCCCAATCGCCAGGAGATGTTCGGGCTCTCCCTGGATTCTCCACAAAGCCCGTGCGGCCCTGAGGCGGAAGTACGTCGCCAGAGCGTCGTTCCCCGGCTCTTGAAGGCACTGGAGCAACTTGGGAGCGGCCTTTTCAGCGGCCGGGCCGATTGCCCCAAGTGCATCGGCGGCCATCCCTCGTGCCAAGAGGTCATTCGTCGCCAAGACTCCGATCAGGGCGGGCACGGCTGGTGCCGCTGCTTCACCGAGGTTTTGGAGTGTGTTGAGCGCCACCAAGCGAACGCCCTCCTCTTCATCGTCAAGGGCTTGAATCAAGGAATGGATCGCAAGGGCTCCAGCAGCCGAAGGGATCTCCCCAAGCACCTGGGCGGCACGTTGGCGGACCATTCTGTCCCCGTTCCTCAACGCCCCGGTCAGCACTGGCACAAGCCCCTGCGTCCTTGACGGGTCAATGCAGAGGATCGAGTAGACGGCGACGACCCTGGTGTATTCGTCCTCCCCCAGAAGCCGTTTCAGTGACGGCAACGCCTCGGCAGCGGCCGAACCGTAGATCGCCAAGACCTCGGCGGCCGTGGCACGGACGAATGGATCGGTGTCGCTGAGGGCGGCGGTCAGGGGGCGCATAGTGTCGTTGAGGTCGGCTTCGACCAATCCGAGCATGGTCACCGCAAACCTGCGAACCTTCACATCTTCATGGCTCAACCCCTTGAGGAAGGCCGAGACCACCTTCCGGCTCCCAGTGATGAACCACAGGGCTTCAGCGGCGTTGAGCCGAGCCAAGGGGTCGGGGTCGGTCTCAAGCATCCTTTCGAGGTGCGGGACCGCTGCCTCCAGATCCAGACTGTTGTCCACAGGCGACCGCAACTGCCCGAGGGCATGGGCGGCGGTTCGACGGATGACGGGATCGTCGTGCGTGAGGGCATCGATCAGCAAGGGGATTGCTTGGTCGCCAAGATCGGCGATTTCGCTCAGGGGGCAACGGTCCAGAACTGGGTTTTCGAGGGAGTGTGCCAGAAGTCGTAGAAGGTCGATGATGTGTTCTCGGTCAGTCTCCACAACGTATGTATCCCAAGCCACTGGGTCTTGCAGCGGAGTCCGTCTTTGCAGATTGTCGCACGGGACATCATCCAGTAGACTTGGAGCCGTCTGCTCTCAGGAAAGTGGAACAGGGCAACTGAAGGTAGCGACAAAACGGCATGGCGAGAAGGTCCGCCACCAAGTGGTTCGTCTATCTCCTGCGGTGCGGCGACGGGACGCTGTACACCGGGATCACCAAAGACGTTAGCCGTCGATGCGAGCAGCACAACGCCGGGACCGCCTCCCGCTACACCCGGAGCCGCCTCCCGGTCGCCTTGGTCTACCAGGAGTCGCAAGCCAGTCAAAGCCTCGCCCTGAAACGAGAAGCGGCGATCAAGGCCATGTCACGGCTTGAAAAGGAGTCGCTGATCGCAAAGGTAGGGCGAAGACGAAGGGCACTATCCCACCCTCTGCCCAAAGGGGATTGACCCAGCCGCCACGTGCCGCCACCGGCCTTCGACAAATGACCCAGATGACTCCCATCGTTCGCTATGGCATCCTGATCGCCCTGAGCCTCCTGGGCCTTTCGGGTCCAGTGGTCAGCGCCGACGATCAGCCGACCAGTAGGGCCTGCCTTCGGAAGGATACTGCCTACGGCAACGACTGGCCTTGCTGGAGGGGACCAGACGCAGACAGCGTGGCAGACGGCAGAAACCTTCCGATCCGGTGGAGCCAAACGGAGAACATCCGCTGGTCGGTCAGATTGCCAGGATGGGGAACCAGTTCACCGGTGGTCTACGGACACCGAGTGTTCATCACCTCTCAGCGAGAAGACGGCGGCAAGAAATCGCTTCTGACGCTCTCGTTTGATCGGGAAAACGGCAAGGAACTGTGGCGGCACGACTTCGGCTTTGGCGTGGACCAGCGGACCCACAAGAAATCCAACCTCGCTGTCAACACCCCGGCGGTCACGGAAGATGCTGTCTACGTCGCCTTTGGCAATGCGGACATCGGCCGCTACTCTCACGATGGCAAGTTGGTCTGGGTCACTCGGTACATCCCCACGTTCGGCGATCCCAAGATGGCTTGGGGATACAACCTGAGCCCGCTTGTTTTGGAGGATTCTGTCCTGTTCCCGTGGGACCATCACACCGGGCCGTGCTACTTGATCGGCTTGAACAAGCAGAACGGCAAGATCGCCTGGAAAAAGGATCGCCCCATCGGGACTGCACATGCGACCCCGCTGCTCGTCAAGCACCATGGGCAGACCGACATCCTCGTGCCGGGGAAGAACCGGCTCACGGCCTTTGACGCCCACACCCATGCCAAGTTGTGGCAATACGGCGAGGGTGAAGGGCCTTTCAATGGCGAGATCATCGTCAGCCCCGTCTATGGGGACGGCATGGTGTTCCTGCAATTGTGGCGGGAAAGCAAGATCCACGCCATTCGGCTGACGGGCGATGGGAAGCCGCCGATCCCAGCCTGGATCAGCCAGAGGCCGGGACCGCAGGAGCCTTCGCTGCTTTACTACCGTGGTCTGCTGTACGCCCTGATGGACAACGGGGTGCTGACTTGCCTTGATGGGAAGACAGGTGAGGAGGACTACCGGCGGCGGCTAGGCGGCGACTGCAACTCCACGCCGGTTGCCAGCGATGGGCGGATCTACTTGAGCAATAACGGCGGGACCACCTTCGTCGTGCAGGCGGGGAGAGAGTACAAGTTGCTGGCGAGGAACGAATTGGGCGAGAGGATCACAGCGTCTCCGGCGATCTCAGGAAACGAGTTGATCTATCGGACGGACTCGCACCTGTATTGCATCAGCCAAGCGTCCACGCAAGCGGGGAACGGAGAAGGCTCCGCTCGCCGATTGCCGGAATGAGCGGGTCGGCTCCTCACAGCACGAGTTCCAGGAAAACCGCACCGGGAAGCGGGTTGTACCGGTAGGACGGGATCTCCACGAAGCCCAAGGATCGATAGAGGGCGGCGGCTTCTTTCAGACTGTCGATGCTGTCCAGTCGCATTGCCCGGTATCCAATGCCTCGGGCTTCCCTGACGATGGCTTCGGCCAGCCTTTTCCCCAGGCCCATTCCCCGAAAGCCCGGCTGCACATAGAGCCGCTTCATCTCGCAGATGCCTTCGTCCAGCTTCCTCAAGGCCACGCAACCGACCGGCTGATTATCGGCGACGGCCAGGAGAAGACGCCCGTCCGGCGGTGCATACGCTCCTGGAAGATCAGCAAGTTCTTGCTCAAAGTCCTGAAAACAGAGGTCAACCTCCAGGAAGTCGGCATACTCCAGGAACAACCGGCGGACGGCCTCGATTTCGGCTTGACTGCCGTTCGTGACCGGGCGGATCTCAGGTTTCACGGGGATCCTCATCCGTTTTGGCTATCAGCAGGCTGATCGTCACGCACGTCTCCTACGGGGCCTGTTCCTTGGTGATGACCTGGCGGATGAAGGCGTCGTAAGCCTCTTTCCGGGGCAGTTCAAGCTCTCGGCGAATCCGGCGGCGGCGGGCCAAGACCTTCTGGCCGGTCTTCGGGTTCTCTGCCTCCCGCTCGAATTCCTCCCAGTAGAGGCCCACTCCCCGCTTCTGCCAGCCTGGCAAGTCGTTGTAGTTGATCCCGTGCCGAAAGAGGAGTTCGTTCTTCTTGGCCGTGTCGAGCCCTTTGACCCCAGCCGTAGCCTCCTCAACGCCCTTGCCATACTTCCGAAGTGCCCAGTAGCAGTGGGAGTTCAAGGCGTTGCGATGGGCATCTTCGCTGCGCCAGCGGAAGTAGTCGATCACCAGATCGACGCTGGGAAGCTGAGAGACCCGGCAATCGAAACAGGCCAGAACGCCCAACAGGAGCGAGAACTTGGCGCTGGCTTCCCCGGCCAGGATCGAGATCAGTTTCCGTAGCTTGCGGTTGTAGCGGTCGTCATCCTGCGAGAGCAGGAGCGAAATCTCATCGCTTTCGGCGTATCCGTAGAGCACCTTGAACCCGCAGTTCATCAGGTGCTCCACCGTGTCGAGCATCATGTCCCGGAATCTCGGGTCGAAGGGGGTCTCGAACGGGTGAGTCTCCTTCGTCAGCCGGGTGAATCCTCGGCCGTCCAGCCGGGCGACCATCCAGATTCCGGGCAGAACGCAGAGGTCGTGCGCCGTCTCCAAGACCCGCATCCGATCATCCAACTCGTCAAACTTCATCCGACCACGCCTCCACAATGAACCGGCCGTCCTCCCTGATCCGCACGTAGTAAAGCTCATCAAAGCCTTCGCTTGGGCTTGGAAGTTCCATCCTCTTATAGGTGCCCAGCAGTCCTGCCAGCGGCACCTGCTGGGGCTCACAGCGGCCTTCGTTGCGGGATTTGCACTCCTCCACCCTCGATTGCAGGTAGTAGCCGATGACTCGATATCTTGCCGCCTTGGCTGCTTCAATATACGGCCGCCGCTCTTCCTTCGTCGGATTCGTGTTGTCGATCACAAACGGCTGGTGCGTTTCCAGGCAGACGTGCAACAGACGCTTCTCTCGATGGCGGGTCTTCAGCATGTCGAGGTTGATCCTCACATGGGTGTTGAAGAACCGTTCCCGGTAGAACGTCGTCTTGCCCGAGGCTTGCAGGCCGATCAAAAGGACAGCTTCCACCGCCGAGTGCTCCGTCAATTCCCGCAGGGCGGCATCTGCCGTCCTCTCAGCCGCAGACGAACCAGAAGATCGTGCAGTGCCTCGGCACCACGGGGAACTTCTGGAAGTTGGCTTGACTCGAACGATTCCTGGAGTTTCCCACGAAGCCGCTGGTATTCCCTCTGGTGGTAATCGAGGTCCACCTGTGCCAGCCGCTCCTTCTCCGAGCCGTCCCGTTTGCGTTCAATCAACTCAGGGATGAACGGGAGTTTGGCCCACTCGTTGAGCCGCCCGAGATTGGCTTCGACTTCGCCGGTGCGCATCAGGTGAATGCCCGTCAGCAGCACCCGATAGACGTAGAGCAGCGGCTTGACTCTCGGCGGGTTGTCCTTCTGGAAGAGCCGCCACTGGGTTTCGGCGAAGCCCAAGTAGTGATGGGCGTGATGCCGGGTCAGGCAGTTCACGGCAATCACCTTCAGCTCCTCATGCTCTGGGGTCGTATGAAGGACCAGCGGCGAGAGAACCTGTTCCATCACGTAGCCATTCTTCTTCAGCATGAGGCCGAAGAACTTCCTGGCATCGTGGGTCACCAGGTCGATCTCCAGTCCGTCGTAGACGCCCGACTTCTCAACCGTCTCCAGCCCCGTCTTGATGCCAACGACTTGTTCCAGGGGGACTAGGTGAGCGCCCCGCAAATCGAAGTCCGAGTCGGGCGAGGCAAAGCCGTAGAGGTGCGCCCCGCTGATCGTCACGAACACCAGCGGGAACGGATGGCCGTCAATGTGGTTTTGCAGGCGAAGGTCGAAGGTCATGTGACTTCACAGCCCTTTTGCGGCAATCTGAACTCGTGGATCACTTCGATGGGCCCGACAATGGCATCGTTGAACTGTCCCAAGTCCTTGGCGGGAATCCAATACTCGGCGTGCTCTCGGCTTCCAACGACATGGGGTTCAAAGCGGCCGATGTAGTCTTGGCGTATCTGGAAGCGAAGGACATAGCCGACGTGCCCCGAGTTCGGGTCTTTGGTGTTCCAATCCAGTGCGATCTGGACGGCGTACTGCTCGGACAAGACCGGGTAGAAAATCGGCTGCCAGGACAATCGGGGAGGGAATCTGAGCCAGCCCGATTCCCGGATCAGGTCCAATTCCTTCTGTCCTACCGGGCGAAACAGCGTTACGGTAGCTTCAGTCTGCGGCATTGCGATCCGCCTCCGCTGCCCATCGGCGAACCTTGACCAGGAATCGGTTGGCCTTCTCGTAATCGGGGCGTTCGGGTAGCGACGTATGCTGGAACGCTTCGTCAAACTCCTCGTGCAGGCTTCGCCGCCACTGGTCCACGTCCTCCCAGGGCATCTCGCCTCGCTTGACTGCGAGCAGCCTCTCCCGATGTTCCTCGACCCGCACCGGCACGAAGCCCTCCCGCAGCACGGTGGTGCCGGAAATCAGCAGCCGGATCAGGTGCATCACGTGCTTCCACTTCACCTGCCCGTGGTTGCGGATGTGGGCCTGCATCCTCTTGAACTGCGACATCACGTAGCCGTTGTAGGTCTGGTAGACCATGCGGGACAGAAAGGCCGTCCGCATGGCGAGCAGTTCCTCGGCAAGCGTTGTGGCCAGTTCCACAAGCGGCGTGAAGAGGCACTCCAGCACGTTGGGATTCGCCTTCAGGGCCAGGACCAGAAACTTCTGGATTTCCCAGTAGACCTCCTGCGAATCCTCGTTCTCCAGTTGCTCCGGGACGCCGTAGAGGGACCAGTGCAGATCGGCAGGCGGCACGTAGATGCCCCGCCGATCCGTGTCGGACTCGGAGTGGTCCAGCCCGTAGGCCCTCGAACCGATCACGCACCGATAGATCACCCGTTCGTACAGATTGCCGTGTTTCGCAGCAAGCTGCGTGTCGCCGATCTCGCCTTCCTTGTACTTGGCCAACGGTGTGACCTCCTCCCTTGCCAGCGTGGCCTCCACGCCGTCGAGGAACCGGACCCGGTAGGCGAGCCCATGATCCTCCAGCGACCGCACGATGACGCCAACCGCTCCCGTTGGGTGCAGAATCCGCCCGCCGTCATCGAGCAGGTCCTTCAGCGTGACCACCTGGGTTCCAGGGGAGAAGATCAGGTTCGGATGGACGTGGACTCGCTTACCCACGAAGACTCCCCTCTGCGTCGGCGGCGGGCTGGTGGGTTGTCCTAAGTGTCAGTAGCATAGTGAATTACACCAGACGAGCGGTGCGGGTGATCCATTTTGCCAGATAGTCGTACTACCAACAAGAAGGGTTTGGAGACTGCTTGAACCGCCGCTCTGACGCCGGTGTCTAATGGCTGTCTTGATGATCGGGTGCTGGGTTGAGTCCGACCATCGGCGCATCACGACAAGACAACCGGCCCCAGGCCGAGGTTCAACCGGAGGAAGGGTTAGGATGGTCTACCAGATCCACGAGATGACCGCTCAGGACTACGACGACGTGGCCGGGCTGTGGCGGAACATAGAAGGCGTCGGGCTGGATGAGGATACGGACAGCCGAGAAGGGATTGCCGCCTATCTCGCCCGGAATCCCGGCCTCAGCTACGTGGCCCGCCAGGATGGAATGGTCGTGGGAGCAGTCCTGTGCGGCCACGACGGTCGCCGAGGATACCTTCACCATCTGGCGGTGGCCCCGGCGCATCGGCACAATGGCATCGGTCGGGCGCTAGTCGAGGCTTGTCTGGCGACGCTCGGCTCCATCGGCATCCAGAAGTGCAACATCTTCCTCTTCTCCGACAATGAGCCCGGTGAGGCATTCTGGAAGCAGATCGGCTGGAAGGAGCGGCGTGATCTGAAGGTCTTGCAGAAGCCGACACCAAACGGGGCTCTTGGGATCAAGTCCACGTGAGGAATTGGGGTGCGTCCATGGAACTCAAAAATCAGCCGTTGGTTGCTGCCGTAATCGCCGAAACCACCAACTGCCTCAAAAGCTGTGTATCCAAGATCAAGCACTGCCTCGGCCAACTTACCGATGAGCAGGTCTGGTGGCGACCGCAGGAGTCGATGAACTCAATCGGGAACCTGATCCTCCACATCTGCGGCAACGTGCGCCAGTGGCTCGTGGCGGGGATCGGTGGGGCACCGGACGTTCGTGATCGACCTCGGGAGTTCTCCGAACGGGGCAGGATACCGAAGTCGGAGTTGCTCCGACGCCTCGACGAGGTAGTATCGGCGGCGAGCGAGGCTTTGTCGAAGATGACGCCCGACGAGATGCTCAGAATGCAGCGCATCCAGGGCTTCACGGTGAGTGGCCTGGGTTCGATCTTCGACTCGGTGCCGCACTTCAAGGGGCACACCCAGGAGATTGTTTCCCTGACCCGAATGCAGTTGGGGGAGGGTTACAGGTTCGACTGGGTTCCCGAGACGGCAGAAGAAGGGCGGTGACAACGGAGTAAGGTGATGTTCACCGTGCTCTGGGATAACGACGGCGTACTCGTGGACACGGAGGGTCTGTACTTCCGTGCCACGCAGGCGGTTCTCAGGACGATTGGGATCGACCTGACGCCCGAGCAGTACAAGGAGATCTCGTTGCGACGAGGGGAGAGCACTTTCCAGTTGGCCTTGGAAGCTGGCGTCAGCGACAAGGAGATCGCCTGC
Source organism: uncultured Planctomycetaceae bacterium (assembly GCA_964354135.1). Lineage (GTDB taxonomy): Bacteria > Planctomycetota > Planctomycetia > Pirellulales > Thermoguttaceae > CAYGZA01. Next base: position 12,184 of record CAYGZA010000025.1, on the reverse strand, counting down.
CTTCGGGCCGAACGTGACCGGCTCTACGTCGAGTCCCTTCGAGCACACCCATGCGTGATCGACGGCGTGGAAGAAGTGCTGCGGTCGCTGCACGGCAAGGCCCGCATGGGCGTGGTGACAAGCACGTGCCGGGAGCATTTCGAGATCGCCCATGCCAACAGCGGAGTGGTGAAGTACCTTGATTTCGTCGTGACCCGTGAGGACTGCCCGCAGTTGAAGCCTTGCCCGGAGCCCTTCCTCACGGCGCTCAAGCGGTATGCCCTGCGGCCGGAGAGGTGCATCGTCGTCGAGGATTCCGAGCGAGGATTGGCGGCAGCCACGGGGGCGGGCCTGGAGTGCTTGGTGGTCCTGAGCGACTGGACCAGAGGTGGTGACTTCCGCAGGGCCTCGAAGGTGCTGGAGAGCATTCGCTGCGTTCCCGAGGAGGTTCTGAAGCGAGCGTCAAGATAGGGCAGGTCGAAGGTCTGCCAACAGAGGGCTTTCTGTCACGAACTCCCCACCTGTTTCCGCAACTGCCATGCCCATAGCGTAAGCCAGAGAACCACCAGCGCCAGCAACCATAGGCACAGCTTGAAGATCGCTGCGGCCCAAAACCACACGTTCTGGACGAAGGACCAACTGACATCAGGCCCCCACAAGGACAACAGCCACGCCGGTCGAGCGGACATGACGACGAGGTAGATGATCCACTGAAGGACAAGGAATCCTGCGGCGACGAGCAGCACCCACCATCCAGCGACCGCTGCGGCCCGTACCCGCTTCTCGAATACGTTATTCATGGAGTCTTCCTTTCCGGTTTCGTCTGTCTTACCCTGTTCAATTCTGGTCGTTTGCCCGATCCTGGGGCAATCCCGCCCACGGCGTCAGCCGAGGAATCCATCGAGGAACGTTCTCTCTGTAAAGGGTGTAGTCCTCTCCGAACCGCCTCTCCAGCCCCGGTTCCTCGACGAACGGGATGTCGATCAGGTTCAAGACGACAAAGATGGCGGACCAACCGAGCAATGCAAACGACCCGAAGAAGACCGCCTCGCCAAGCAGGATGCACATGACGCCGGTGATCATCGGGTTGCGGACGTGCCGGTAGATTCCAGCCACAACGAGTCGCTGAGGCGGACTCCACGGTGCGAGCGTTCCTTGGCCGATCTGCACAAACAGGCGAATGGTCATGAGGAGCAACGTCAGCCCCAGGCCGAGCAGAAGTGCGGTCCCTGCAAGCATCAACAGGTTCCAGGGCGTGGGACGGCGGAGCGCCATCCCGCTGATCCCGGAGAAGTAGAGAATCACGGTCGGGACGACGACCGTGACCATGAAGGGCAGGAGGAGAATCGCTGGGAAGTGTTTCCGGGCCGTCATGGGCCATCCCTTCCTCTTCTGCCATTGGAGCTACCTGACAGCCGTATAATACCGCAGTGGCTCCCTCGGTGGCCACATTGACTCCGCTTTGCCGTGAGGCTCGCCTATGGGCGGAAGCCCTACCATGATCGAGGCCGCCGCAACGCCGCAACAGGCTCGGCGGGTGTACGACCTCTGGAGCCACTTCTATGGCTGGTGGGCTCCGCTGTTCGAGCGCAGGCCCCAAATGCTGGCCCTGGAGCGGGCGGCGATCCAGCCCCACGAGAAGGTGCTCGAAGTCGCCGTGGGTGCGGGCGGCATCCTCCTGGAAATCGTGCGCCTGGTCGATCCGGTCAATACGGTTTACGGCATCGACGTTTCACCCAAGATGCTGACGAAGGCTCGTCGGCGGGTGACGGACGCCGGGTTCACCAACATCGATCTTCAAGAGGCCGACGCCCGGTCCATCCCCTTCCCGGACAACAGCTTCGACGTGCTCTTCAACAGCTACATGTTCGATTTGCTTCCGATCAAGGACATCTCCGTGGTGCTGGGCTAGTTCCACCGAGTCCTCAAACCGGGCGGGCGACTCGTGCTGGTCAACATGAGCAAGGAGCACGGCGGCAAGTACACTTGGTGGGAAAGGCTTTACCAGTCGTTACCTCGAAGCGGGGCGGCCTACCTGCTCGGCGGCTGTCGGCCCGTCTTGCTGGAGCCGCTAGTGTGGGATGCTGGGTTCTGCGAGATCAAACGAGACTTCATCCGGGGCATCCTACCTTCGGAGATTGTCATAGCAAGGACGCCCGCATGACGAGCCGGTTGCTGAGCGATGACGGAGGGTTCAACCATGGCTGACCCCAGAGAGGCAATGCAGGATCTCCAGCGAATGGCGGATCGGGTATGCGTGCTGATCCTCAGCAGCGACCTACCGGCAATCGACATCGAGATCGAGAAGAACAAAGTCCGGGAGCGGTGCCTCGACCTCTACCCAGATCGTGAGGAACTCTACGAGATGATTTACGAGAGCCGTTTCCAACGCCTTTGGGACCAGTTCCGGGGCGGGCCGGAAGAGACGTAAGTCGCCCGTTCCTGTGCCCCTTGGCGTGGTAGGACAGCGGGCTCACGTCACGGTCAATGCCACAACAGCCAGTAGCTTCGTTGCTGTGCGGATAATTCCATCCGGCTGAAATCCCAGCACCTCTAGCGGGGAGTTCTCCCGATTGAGCCAGTACGACCGCAGCCCGAAAGCCTTCGCACCGGCCACGTCCCACCAGTTCGAGGAGACGAAGCCGATCTGGTCCCGCTGGATACCGAGGTGCTTCTCGGCCAGTCCGTAGACGACCGGACTCGGCTTGTAGGTCCGCACTTCGTTCACGCTCAGGATGTGCTCAAACCTCCCCTCCAACCCGGCGTTTTGGACGGCGCTGCGGAGCATCGTCGGCGTGCCATTGGAGAGGATCGAACAAGGGAGACCGCCAAGGGCATCCAGGGCGGCGGCGATCTCGGGGAACGGGCTCAGGTTCAGGTACGCTTGCATCAGGTAGTCGATCTGCTCTTGGGATGGGGCCAGCCCAAGGGATCGGCACGCAAACGCCAGCCCGTCTCGGGTGATTTGCCAGAAGTCCTCGTACCGGCCCATCAAGGATCGCAGCCACGTGTATTGGAGTTGCGTGGACCGCCAGAGAGCGGTCAGGTCGGAACCGTGGCCGGGGAACACCTCTTCGCACCGTCCCAGGACGGAGCGGACATCGAACAGCGTTCCGTAGGCGTCGAACACAATCGCCTTGACCGTCACGTTGTCATTCCTTCGGGTTCGTAACCCGACCCATGAACAAGAGACTGCCTGTCTGGTTGTCCCAAATCAGGAACAGGAATGGATGATCGGCACGGAAGGTCGGCGGCTCCTCCCGCTCGACGGGAGCCGCCAACGGCATCATCACCACGCCTGTGGCTGCCGCCGCCTCGGTCCCCTCCTCATTCACGTCCACGAACGCCTTGTGGATGACCGCCGAGATGTAGAGCCCCTCGCCTCGGCTCATCCGGGAGAAATCCGCCTTCCGGTCATCAAAGGCCAAAGTCATCCCCATCGCCCGAAGCGTGTCCTTGAGACCCAACTGGGATGTCATCTTGAATCGGGGCACGTATACGATCACCTTCTGCCGCCGCAGCCCCTTGGTCCACTCCTGGAGGTTCGCTTGAGTCAGTTTCTTCTCCAACTGGGGCAGCCCCTCGATCTCCTTCGGCAAGAGCACGATCATCGAAAGCTCGCCCTTGGCATAAGGCATTTCGAGGACTTGCAGGTCAACGACGGCTCGATACCCGAACTGTTCGGTCTGGCGCATCATGGGCACCGTGACCTCCTTGTCGGCCGAGACGTGGAAGGGGGCGTCCTTCGTGGTCTTCTTGTTGAACTGCTTCTGCCAGTCTCCCTTGAAGTAGATGGCGTTGGTCAGCACCAAGCGGGTCTTCGGATCGAGCACTCCGGGGGCCAGCAGTTCCTTGATCTTCTCTTCCGTCTGCTTCTCGACCCACTGATTGATCTCCTGGCGTACCGTCTCAGTGCTCTGGGCGAAGTCCACGATCCCCAGTTCTGCCCCGTAATACCTGCGGGTCGTCTGAAGGAACTCGGGCAGGAAGTCAAATCCCTTCTGTCCCCAGAGGCGATTGGCCACCCGAAGCTGGTAGCCTTTTCTCGTGTCGGCCAGAAGCGCTTTGCTCAGTCCGGCCATTGCCTCGTGCAGTTGCGGCTCGGGCACGGTGAAACGAAGCACCTCGGCCATCTGCTTCCCGGTTTCTCCCGCCGCCCCGGCATAGGTCATGGCCAAGGCGGCAGAGACGCTGTACGGGGAGAAGAAGAGGCTCCCCGAGGTCTTGTCCTTGAGGCGGACATAAAGGTCGGTGGCGAACTGGTTGTTTCCACTGATGACGGCTGACATCTCCGCTGGCTCCCCTTTCTCGCTCTTTCGCTTCTCGATCCTGGAGGCTTGGCCCACCGGTCTGATCCTATCGGCGGCAACGTAGGCAGTTATCCCCTCTTCGGATCGCACAAGGACGTAGCTGCCCGCCTTCCGTAGCAGCCTCACCTTCGTCCCCGGCTCGAATTGGCCATCTGGCGGCCGGGCCTGAGCGGGACTGGTGGTGTAGTAGGCGGTCTTTGAGATGACGATGTGCGTGACATCAGCCGCTTTCTGCTGCGGTTCAATGGCCGATGCCAAACGACTGACGGGCTGGACCACCAAGACAAGCCCGAAGGCCAGCCCGACGACCAGAAGACTGCGTGCAGCCATTTGCTCCCTCCTTGCCTTGTTGGGCGAAGTGCCAACCGGTCGCAACATCCGTCATTGTATGCGAGGGAGGTTGCCGTGCAACCGAGGCCAGGGCGTTGTTCGTGAATGCCGACTACTTCAGCCTCTCGCCCTTCTTCTCAAGAGCCGCCCGCAGCCGCCTGATTGCCACCTCCTTGGCTTTGGCCTCCACCTCCACGGTCAGATCAAGCCCATACCAGCACTCGGGGAAGTCCCGAATGCTGATGAAGTTGTGATGGCGGTGCGGCTTCGGCCCCTTCCATCCTTCCAACGGGCTGGAGATGTGGAAAAGCGGCTCTCGGTTCCAGGTCGCAGCGGCTCGGCTCGTTGCCTCTTCGATGCCCAACCCATCGGGGTTGCAGCGGCGATGGTGGACATCATAGACCAACGGGATGCCCGCCGACGTGCAGAAGTTCAGAAGGTCCGGTGGGGTGTATGACTTCTCGTCGTTTTCCAGGGTGAGCCGTTCCCGCACCCTCTCCGAAAGGCGATCCAGGCTTCTCCGAAGCTCGTCCAAGGCGGCCTGCTTGTCGCCATACGCTCCACCGGCGTGGATGTTGATCACATCGGCCCCGACCCAATACTCAAGTTCGGCGATGGACTGCCTCACAACCTCCGGCTTGGGTGAGTTCAGAACAACGAACTGGTCGGGGTGAAACGTGGTCCGCAGGTGATTTGTTCGGGCGAACTCTCCGCACTTACGGAACTGGTCCACAATCTGCTCCCCGCCTGGGAGGTCGTCGAGATCGTAGCCGACCTCGGGATGAGTTTTGAGCGGTAAGATCTGGCTATTTATGCGAAAGCAGCCGATGCCGTGGCCCGAGCAGTATTGCAGGGCTTCCAGCAACGAACGGGCATTCCCCAGGCAGATGTCCGCAATCTTGGCCAAGGCGTCCTGGCGAGGGAGCTTCTTCACCGCCGCAGCCGTGGTGGTGCGGAACTTGATCGGCTCGTCCCGGAAAATGCAGCAGAGTCCCAGGCGGATCATGGCAGTTCGTTGAGCATAGCCACATTGCTGGTGGCATCCACTTGCCGAGCTAACCACTGTTCCCGTCGAGGGGCGTGGGCAACTTACGCATTCAGCCGCCAGATCGTGAAGTTCAGCACACTGGCAAAGGTGACCCAGGCCAGATAGGGCACGAACAGCAGGCCCGCCGGGACTGATCGCCGCCAGAAAGCGACCGTTGTAGCGGCAATTGCCATCCAGAGCAGGAGTATTTCAGCGAAGGCCAAGCCTGGGCTGTGAAGCCCGAAGAAGAGGCACGACCAAAGCGTGTTCAGGGCGAGTTGAACGCCGAACAGCGCCAGTGGCCCACGGGCTCCAGCTACGCCGCTTTGCCGCCAGACCAACCAAGCGGCAACGGCCATACAGAAGTAGAGCACTGACCACACGGGGCCGAAAACCCCGTTGGGTGGGCTCCAGGTCGGCTTCGTCAAGGTGGCGTACCAGCCTTCAATCTGCGGGTATGTGACCACCCCGCCCACGCCCGAAGCGCCAAAGCACAAGACGAGCAGGACAACAAGGCCAAGCACCTGACGCTTCAGACCTATCGCAGCCATCTCGTGAGAGCTTCCCCACCGCAATGTGGATCGGCCACTTGCTGCCCAGGGTGGGTCAACCGAGGGCTACAGGCTCGCAAAGGTACTTCTTGTCGTTGGCGACCCGGCCACACGCCTTGCAGATGAACTTCGCATTCCTCACCAGAGGTTTCAGCCTCTTGATATCAAGGTGGCACGGGCAACAGGTCATGGCACACATCTTGTCGCAGCATCCGTGAGCGGCTTCCTTCATCTTCTTCGCCATTGGCTTGACTCCTTCTGTTATAGTCGGGTGTTCGGTTCTTCGACGGTCCAGCAAGACCCGTGGCGCTCGCCAACCGGGTCCGGGCCTCAACGTGGAAGATTCTACATCTTTGCCAGTTCCGCCTCAACTACTCTGACCACCTCTGGGTCATCGGGCGTCGTGGGCGGGGCAAAGCGGGCCACCAGCTTTTCGGTTCGGCCAACGATGGACTCCGCAATCGTCACTGCCAATAGTTGGGGGCCACGAGACAAGCCACCATCAGGCCACTTCCTTGAACTTGCTCTTCACCGCCCCGCACACCGGGCACTTGTCCGGGGCCTCGCCCACGGCGGTGTGTCCGCATACATCGCAGACATAGATCGATGCGGGCGTGAGGTCTTTCCCCGCTTCCAGGGCTTCCAACGCCTTGCTGTACAAGTCGTGGTGTGTCTTCTCGACGGCGTTGGCGTTGCGGAACGAGATCAACGCCGCCTTGTTTCCTTCGTTCTCCGCTTCTTTGATGAAGGCAGGATACATGTCCCTGAACTCGTATCCCTCACCCTCGATGGCGGCCTGGAGGTTCTGCTTAGTATCGCCGACACCCTTCATCACTCGCAGATGAGCATGGGCGTGGACCGTCTCTGCCGCCGCAGCCGCCCGGAACAGCTTGGCGATCTGGGGACGGCCTTCAGCCTCGGCCTTGGTGGCGAAGGCGAGGTACTTCCGGTTGGCTTGGCTTTCACCGGCGAAGGCGGCCTGAAGATTGTCTTGGGTAGCCATGTTCGTCCCTTCCTCCGTCTTGGGTTTGGATATTGCCGTGGGAACCGATGATTCTGGCGATGACCACCCGACCCCGGCGTACTTGATGCCGGTCAGATCGGCCATCTCCCGTTTCCAGGTCGTGATGTCGTTTTGGTTGAACTGATCCAGGCGGGTGTGCCCGCACGCACGGGCCATCACCTTCATGAGTTCCGAAGACGCTGCCAGGAACCGTGCTAATCTGGCCGCAGATTCCTCGATGTTCAGTCTCGCCCGCAGTTGCTCCTGTTGGGTGGCGATACCGGTTGGGCAGTTGTTGGTGTTGCAGATCCTCGCCGCAACGCACCCAATCGCCTGGAGGGCCGAGTTGGCAATCGCAATTCCGTCTGCGCCCAGGCACAAAGCCTTCACGAAATCCCAGGGAGTCCGCAGCCCTCCCGTAATGATGAGCGTGATGTCGGATCGTCCTTGCTCATCGAGGTAGCGACGGGCTCGTGCCAGGGCTGGGATCGTCGGGACCGAGATGTTGTCTCGGAAGAGGATGGGGGCCGCACCCGTAGCACCGCCTCGCCCGTCGAGGATGATGTAGTCCACGCCCACCTGAAGGGCGAATGCAATGTCCTCTTCGACGTGCTGGGCCGACATCTTCATCCCGATTGGGATGCCACCGGTCAATTCACGCACACGGTCGGCGAACCGCTTGTAGTCCTCGGGTGTGGTCAGGTCGGAGAACGTCGGCGGCGAGATCGCCGGTTGGCCCTCCGGCAGCTTGCGGACTGCGTCGATCTTTCCCTTGACCTTACTGCCGGGGAGATGACCTCCGGTCCCCGTCTTGGCCCCCTGGCCCGCCTTGAAGTGAAACGCCTGGACCTTCGGGAGGATGTCTTCGGAGTAGCCGAACTTCGCCGATCCCAACTCGAAGAGATACCGAGAGTTGGCGGCCTGCTCTTCCGGGAGCATCCCGCCCTCACCCGAGCAGATGCCCGTCCCCGCCATCTGGGCACCTTTGGACAAGGCGGTTTTGGCCTCTTCGGAGAGGGCTCCGAAGCTCATGTCGGAAATGAAGATCGGGATCTCCAAACGAAGGGGCCTCTTGGCGTTGGGACCAACCACAAGTTCAGTCCTGACCTCAACGTCCTCTGCCAGGGGCTTCTTCGCCAACTGAGCCGGGAGGATCTGGATATCGTCCCATTGCGGAAGCGTCGGCCTCGGGACGCCCATCGCCACCAACGGGCCGTGATGCCCCGTCTTCTCTAGGCCATCCCGTGCCAAGGCATGGATTAGCTCAAGGGTTGGCTCTACAGCGGTGTTCCTTGCAGCGGGAGCAGTCAGGACATCCGACTTGGCAAGGGCGGGGGCATCCCGAGTTGCGGAGGCCGTGTCGTCGAGGCGATTGAAGAGCGACTTGTCGGCACCACAGGCTGGACACACCCAGTCTCCGGGCAGAGCGTCCCACCGTGCCCCCTCTTGATCCTCATCGTAGATGTATCCGCAGACAGAGCATTCGTAGCGGGTCATCGCATTCACCGTCCCGTTCCAGGCTTCCTACGATGGCGGCATTCTACCATCTGAGGTGGTCTGCCAACAGTTGCAGTGGCAACCTTCGCCACAGCGAACGGCACGTTCACCTGCTCATGGCCACACTAGCTGGCGAAATGACTGCCTGCGTGTTCCGAGATGGTCGGCCATTTGACGAGGTTAGAAACGAAGGAGCGAATGGCACGGCCTCGATGAGGTGCAGGAATCACGGACTGCTAGTCCTGGTCATGAGGCCGGGGCTTGGCGGGTCGAAACGATCATGCGTGCTTGCTGAAAATCGGGTCACTCTTGCTGGCGATCTCCTGGGCCAGTGTCCGCTCGTTGTCGTTCAACGGGGTCAGGGCTCCAGCCTGGGCCAAGTCCAACGCCATCTTGAACAACTCCCAATGGCCGGGGGTGAGCATCGCAGTCACCGGGAGGTGCAGGGTGAATCGCAGCCCGAGCGCCACCTTGTCGATGTCGTCGAACGGTTCGTACCACGCCTTGTTCCAGCGGCGATCCTCGGGCTTGCTCTTCTCGGGCCACTTCTGGTGAGCCATCGCCTTCAAGGCCAGGATGCCCCGACCAGCGTCTTTCGCCTTCTTGTGGACTGCCGGGCCGAACTGCCCCTTGATCCAAGTCGGAAACCCCAGCGGGAAGAGGAGCGAATCGAAGTCGAACCGCTCTTGGGCAGCCAGAGCGGCGCTCTCGTCGTGGGCGGAAAAGCCGATGTGCCGGATCTTGCCTTCTTTCTTGGCCTTCAACAAGGTTTCCATGGCTCCACCGAGAGCGAAGACCTGCTCCACCTCCGCCACCTTTGTCAAGGCGTGAAGCTGGTACAAATCGAAGTGGTCCGTTTGCAGCGTCTTGAGGGACGCCTCCAACTGTTCCTTGGCCCCGGCGGCATCCCGCTTCGAGGTTTTGCACGCCAGGAAACACTTCTGGCGATGCGGTTTCAGGGCTGGTCCCAAGCAGTCCTGGGCGTTGCCGTAGCTCGGAGCTACGTCGAAGTAGTTCACGCCCCGATCCACCGCCTTGGCCACAAAGTCGGACGCTTCTTTCGGCCTGGTATTCATCACCAGGATGCCGCCGAAGCCGATGATGGAGAGGTGCTCGTCCGTTCGACCGTATCGGCGTCGTTCAAGCGGTCTTTCGGCGGGTTTTCCAGCTACGAGCTTCTCCTTGGCGGCGAGGTAAGCCGGATCGAACATGGAAAGCACCCCCGCTGCGGTCATGCCTTTGAGGAAGTCTCGGCGTTCCATGGCTGGTCTCCAGGTGGTACAAGGATCGATTCTCATTCTATGAGGACCGACAGGCAAGGGCCAGTGACGGGACGGGCATGTGTGCTATACTGGGGTACGGTGTTGGCCAAAAATACTGAAGGAGGTGTGCCATGCGGAAGTCGATTTTTGTCCCGGTGCTGATCGCAACAGCTTTTCTCCTGACCGCTTCAGCGTCTTTCGGCTCGGAAGCTGACGAACTTCGAGAAAAGGCCCAAGCCATGAAGAGGGAGGCGGTCCAACTCAAGGAGCGAGGACGTGTGCAAGCGGCTGAAGACCTTGCCCGCAAGGCCGCTGAACTTGCGGAGGCCGCTGAGCGATTGGAGAGAAAGCCTCCGAAGGTTTCGGAGGAAGAGATCGAGAAGCTCCACGGGCACCTGAAGGACTTGCTCGACAAGGAACGCCGAATGAAGGAGGCACGGGCACCGGAAAGAGACCTCGCCGAGATTCGAGAACGAATCGCCAAGACCGAGCGAGAGCTTGACGGTCTTCGTGCTGCCCACAAGAAGCAGGTTGAGGGAAGGAAAGGGCCGGGACCACACCCCATGCCCGAGATGATGGCGAAGCTCGAAGAGGCGGGTCGCCGGATCAAGCACCTTCGGATGGCTGCCGAGCACCTCCATGCAGCGGGAGCCGCTGACCTGGCCAAGCAGATCATGGAAAAGGCTGACGCCATCGAGCGTGAAGCCCGTGAGGCCAGGATGCGATTGATGGTGGAGGCGGAACACCGTGGCGGGTCGGAAATGGGCGACATTCCCGCACAGATCGAAGAGCTACGGCGAGAGGTCGGGCGGCTTCGGGAGGAAATGAAGGAGCTTGGGCAGCACGTGAAGGAGTTGGAGCGGGCCAGGAAGTAGACGAAATAGTCTGCCCCCTGGCACGCATTGGGTGCCAAGGTCGTTTGCCATATTGCCATTGGCCCGATGCCGAGCGCATCTTGTGCGTCGTGGGAGGAGGTGTCACGTGGAGCCTGCGATCCAGGGCGCTGAGTTCGGCAGCATCACCGTGGCCGGGGAGGTGTACGACCACGACATCGTGATCCGCCTGGGCGGCCAGGTGAAGAAGCGGAAGAAGAAGCTCTCCAAGGAGCAGTCCGGCACCTCCCATATAGTCTCCCTCGACGAAGCGAAGGACATCTTTGACGAAGGGGCAGAACGGTTGATCGTCGGCACGGGGCAGTACGGTGCCTTGAAGCTGTCGGAAGAGGCGGAGCGCTACTTCAAGGACAACGGGTGTTCCGTCGAGTTGCACCCCACTCCCCAGGCAGTTCAGGCGTGGAACGAAGCCGAAGGCAAGACCATCGGGATGTTTCACGTCACGTGCTGACGGGCCGTGCTTTCGCTATTCCCTCGCCAGCACAGCGGCCCGGCTCAATCGGACATGGGGCCGCTCCTGCACCCGAAAGCCGATCTCCTTGGCCAAGGACAGCATTGCCTCGAAGTCCTTTGACGTGACGTGCCCAATCGGCTCGACCACAAGGAACCCGGCGTCAGGGCGAAGACATCCGTGGATTTCACCCAGAAGTCGCCGAAGGTTGGGCACTTCATGGGCGGAGTAGAAGGCCAGGGCGAAGTCAACCGGGTCGCTGAGACCTATCGAGTCAGCTTCGCAGCGGTGCGTCGTGATACGGTCTGCCACCCCGGCCTTCATCGCCCGACTCTGGAGCACGTCCAGCATTTTCTGCTGGACATCCACAGCGATCACCCGGCCGCCATCGCCAACGAGCTTGGCCATTGCGATAGAGAACAACCCCATCCCACAGCCAAAGTCCATGACGACCATCCCCGGCTTCACATAGGGACCAAGGATTATCTTGGGGTTGTGGAGCAGGCGGCGCAAGGGATTGTCGATGAAGTACCCGCCCCACCAAGGGCAGACGTGCTCAGCCACGGCTTCAATCTCCTCTAACGAATCGGCATTGCCAAGAGTCGCTCCAAGATCGCTGCATTGTGACCATGGCGGTTCCGCACGTCGGATGGGTCAAAGCCCTACGATAATCAGGTAGATCCCCATCACGATCCCGAGGATGGCGAGGATGAAGGCGACGACCACCGCAAGCATAGCAGTTCGAGGCGTGTAAGGCCGTCCCTGCTTGAGCAACCGGACGAAGCAGTAATACTCGAACGACGCTACGAGGCTGACGAGCACGCCCAGGGCAATGGCACTAAGTTAGTCTTGACAAAAAACGAGTCCTCGCTGACGTAAGT
>CAYGZA010000024.1:0-34383 GCA_964354135.1 uncultured Planctomycetaceae bacterium | reverse complement strand
CCCGACCAACGCCGGGCAAGAAGCCAAGGCCGCCTAAACGTACTCCCAGTCCTTGAGCCACTGGTAGTTCAGCGGCAGGTTGGCAAACGCCCGGTCCGTCGCCCGATCCAACTCCGCCTTCTCTTCCACGTCCAGCTCGCGGCGCTCCTTGACGGCGAGGGCCGCGTTATCGACTTGGGCCGTCGTGATCATGCCGGGCATCGGCGCGGTGATCGCCGGGTTGCTGAGGATGTAGCGGAGCGTGAGGCGGGCCAGGCGGTTGTCGTGCTCCTCGTGCGGGTTGCCCGGCGAGGCATCGCCCTTGAAGATCGAATTGCTCGCAAACGGCTTGATGCCGAGCCAGCCGACGTCGTGCCGCTTGATCGCCGCCCAGAGGCCGCTCTCGTCCTCGATCGTCTTGGTCTTGGCCGTGTACGGGGTCAAGATCACTTCGAGTTGGGCGGGATACTTTTCGATCATCGTCCTGATGTGCGGCCGGTCGTGCGAAGAAACGCCGATGAAGCGGGAGCGACCGGTCTTCTTGGCCCAATCGAGGGCCGCGGCGGCCTCCTCGATCTCGGCCGTGCTGTGCGAGTTGCTGTCGGTCAAGAGGCTGATCCGCCACAGGTCCACGTAGTCCAGCCCGGCCTCCTTCATCCCTTCGTCCAGACCTTGCTGGAGCTTCTCGCGCGAGCGCCACTCGGGAAACCGGCTTTCCTTGACGTGCCAGGAGAAGCCGAAGTACATCTTGTCGCGGCGGCCCTTGACCGCCTTGGCGTAGGCGAGGATCTCCTCGCCGCAGCAGGCATCCACGTAGTTGATCCCGCGCTCGATGCACCGCGTGACTACGTCGTAGCGGTTCTTCTGGAACTCCGGGCGGTCGATGGTCATGGTCATCCAGCCTTCGCTCTCCTCGCCGCCGATGACCTTGACCACCCGCTTCCAGTGCCCGCCCAGGGCGATCGCCGAGACCCAGAGTCCGGTCTTGCCGCAGCGGCGGTACTCCATGTCCGGGTTATAGTTGAGGATCTTGCTGGTGTCTTGGTTGGTTGGGTTGCCGGCCAAGACGATCTGCCCGGCCGCAAGCCCGGCGGCCACTCCGACCGCCGCGGCGGCCGTATCGCGGATGAACTCCCGGCGGTTCAGCTTGTTCTCGAACGTCACGGCATTCCTCCTCAGTAACTGGCGGACAAACCCCGTAGGTTATGCTTCGGCATGACGGCGTTCTATCTGGTCAACAAGAATCCGGTCTTGCCGCAACCGGGCCCCCAGGCGGCCCTCTTTCGATCCCCGCTTGGCAGCCGCGGCAACTCGCGACGAAGCCAGAGTCATCCCAAGTGATTCTAGCAGATGGACTGCCCCGCTTTCCAGGGAGAAGCGGGAAATCGGCCGGGCTTCTGCGCCCCCCGGAAAGTGCGACGGGATTGACCGGATCGGCCCTTTGTAGTACGACTGCCCTAGGGTATACAGGGAGTCCCCCATGATGCGCATCGTTCACGCCCGCATCGACCCCGCCACGGAGAAACTCCTGGAGGGGCTCAAGCGGCAGTTGGGCTGGAGTGGCTCCAAGGCCGTGCGCGAAGGCATCAAGGCCCTGGAGATCCTCCTGGCCCCAAGCGGTCGCCGGATCGTCGGGCTCGGACAGTTCTGCTCTGGAATCCCAGACCTGGGTTCCAGCAAGCGACATCTGAAAGGGTTCGGACGATAGACTCATGAGGAAATACGCCAGCGTGCCCATGGACTTTGCGGACGCGTGCCTGGTGGACATGGCGACGCAGTATCAGACGGGCCGAATTCTCGCCCTCGACGCCGACTTCCGGCTCTACCGCTGGGACCGCAATCGCCCGTTCGAGTTATTGTTGGAAGTTTGAGAGCCCCGTCGGGTGACGGCAAAACGCCGGCGGGCCTCGCTTCGCTCGATCCGTTCTACAACTTCGATCTACCTGCATCGCCCGCAGGTTTCATCGCGGCTCGGCAGGCCCACCGGACGATCGCGGCGTTGGCCAGCGCGAATACCGAGAAGCCAAGGAGAACCACCGCGTATCGAAGGGCCAGATCGTGGCTCACTTCTTCGAGCAGCCAAGCGAAGCCCAGGTAGATCGCAACGTCCAGGGCCAGGAGCGGGAACAGCAGGGCGTCGGGCAAGGCCAGGGCGAGTCCGTGGAGCCGGCCGCGCGAGTGGCGGATGTCGCTTATGGCAATGATCCCCAGGATCGTCGTGCCGAACGGCGCGGTGAGGCCCAGGGGCAGGACGGTGAGCATCAGGAGCCGTTGCCACCGGACCCGCGTTGGCGCGCAGCGCGGCGCGCCAACGCGCGGAAGACGAGGAACAGTCCCCCCTGAAATACGATCATTCCGCCGAGCAACGTCAAGGAATACGTTGTCGGCCAGTTCGCCCAAGGAGACACGACCAGGCCCGAAACGAAGGTGATGACTCCCAGCACCGTGTAGCCCGCGAGGGCCTTGTCCAGCCAAGTCCAATCGGGGGATTGCATCAGGTCCCCGGCGCCTTCGATCTGGCGGTAGCTGTTCCAAGACCCAGCCAGGCCGCCCAGCCCGCCGAAGATGCAGCCGAATGCCCCGCCCATCCAACCCCAGAAGCTGCCGGTTCCCGGGGAATCCAACAGGAAAGCGAGGCCGATCAGCGCCACCCCCGCTGCCATACTCAACCCACTGATGACCATCCCAATGGCAACCGCCAGGACCTGCGGGACGGTACCCGGGGGCATGAGCCTTGGCGCTGCCCCGAGGCCCGGTCGGAGTGCCCAAGGTGGTGCGGCGGGAGGCCCTGCGGCGGCAATACTCTCCACGTCGGTCTTGACTTGGCTGGCGTGTTGATAGCGGCCTTGGGGTTCTTTTCCCCGCGGATGCACTGGCGAGACGCCAGGGCCGCCCGCCGCGTTCCGGCGGCGCGTCGCCGCGGCCGTCCCTGCGGTTCTTTGCCGAAATGCCCGCCATAGTACGGCCATAAAGACAAACGGCATCGCGACAAAGCCCCCATGAAGGACGAGTATTTGCGGCCATAAAATGTAGTTTTCGCGGAGGCTGCAGTATCCCACAACAACCACCACTAAGGTCAACCAGACGCCAAAGCAGATCAGAAGTGGGCGCCAAGCCCGCTTCACTTCAGCGTGGCTCCCCATCCATACGTCAAAGCAGCCTTGAAGGGTTAGCGGAGTCCCAGGTTCCTTTGCAAGCAGGTAGAACCACAATACGCCAAACAAAACGGAGGGAATCGAGAGCATCAGAAACGCCGCATTCAACCAATCATAAGGCAGCTCTTTCTTGAAATACCATTCGGCCCCTGCTAGAGACCCCCATTCAAGGGCGATCTGGGGAACGATCCAAAGCGTCAGGGCAATCAACGTTATTTTCGTCACCCTTCTCAAGAAAACGGGATCCCAGACCGCCGGAGGCCTCGCCCGAGACGCTGTTGAACGGATCTCAGAGGAAATGGATTCAACGTCCGTCTTCACTTCGCTGGCGTGTTGGTAGCGGCGGTCAAGATCTTTCTCCAGGGCCCGCAGCACCACTTCGTCGAGGCGCACGTCCACTTCGACTTTCTTGGACGGCGGGGCAAAGCGGCCGATGGGCAGCTCGCCGGTGAGCATCTCGTAGAAGACCACGCCCAGCGAATAGATGTCGGCCCGGTGATCGACGGTTTGGGGATGCTCCAGTTGCTCCGGGGCCATGTAGTTCCACGTGCCCATCACCTGCCCGGTGCCGGTCAGGGTGAAGGGCTTTTGCACTGGCGAGACGCCAGTGCTACTGGTAGTGCCCAGGAGCTTGGCCAGGCCGAAGTCGGCGATCTTGACCCGACCCCGCTTGTCCACCAGGATGTTCTCCGGCTTGATGTCGCGGTGGACGATCCCTTCGTCGTGGGCGAACTGGAGGGCCTCGCAGACTTGCGGGACGATGGCCAGGGCCTCCCGGGGCTGGAGTTGCCCGGCGCGGAGCATTTGCCGCAGGTCCACGCCGTCGACGTACTCCATCACAAAGTAATACAGCCCGGCGACTTGGCCAAAATCGTGGACCGTGACAATATGGGGATGGGCCAGTTTCGCCAGGGCGCGGGCCTCCCGCGTAAAGCGCTCCGCAAAGGCCGGGTCGGCCCCAGCCTCGTGCGGGAGGATCTTGAGGGCCACCAGCCGATCCAGGCCCGCCTGGCGCGCCTTGTACACCGCGCCCATGCCGCCGGAGCCCAAGAGTTCCAGGATTTCAAGCTGGGGGAAAAGCGGGGCCAGCTCGGCCGGATCGGGCGGCACAAATCGACCCGGAGACGGTGTGGCCGACGCCGGTTCTGGCCCGGATGGTGGGCCGGCCTCGGTCTCGACGCGGGCTATCAGCAGGCACTCGGGGCACAGCCCCTCGGGGGCATCGGCCGGGAGTTCCCCCCCACATTGTGGGCAACGATGTGCGTCCGACATGGCAGTTCTCCGCTGGTAGGAGCCGTTTCTACTACCTACTGACCGAAATCCGGCGAAAGGTTACATCATGGTCACCGATTTCCTTACCACAAAGGCACCAAGGCACACAGCATGAGGGGTCGCCAGCCTTTGTGACCTTTGTGCCTTTGTGGTGGAATCGCCGGTGTGACCTTTGTGCCTTTGTGGTGAAATCCCCGGTCGGAAACACGCAATCAAGGTTTTCCCCCGCGCACCGCGGCCAATAGCGCCCGCCGTTCGTCCTCGATCTCTTCCGGACCGCCGACCGTCTGGGCGATCTCGTCCTCCAGCAGCTCGCGGTATCTTCGCCGGAGGCGGTGGACCGCCACCTTGACCGCCGCCTCGGTCATCGCCAGCCCGTCGGCCGCCTGCCGGTACGACTGCAAGCCTCGGCTGCCGGTGAGGAACTGCTTCAGATGCTCGAACAAATCGAGCTTCCGCGCGGCGGCCTGCTCGTCGCGGAGCCGCGTGAGGACCTGCTCCAGCAGGGCCAGAGCCCAGCGCTTCTCGTACAGCCGTTCGGGCGTGAGCCGGTCTGCCGGCTCCAGCCTGTAGCGGCTCTCGGCAGACTGGAAGTCCAGCGACAGGAGGGCCCGCCCGCCGCCGCGCTTCCCGGTCCTGGCCCGGTCCCGCTCGTGGGCCAGGAAGTGCTTCATCGCCGCCAGGAGGAACGAGCGGAAGCGGCCACGCTGCGGATCGGCGACGGCCAGGTAGTTCTTGTCCAAGAGCTGCGTAAAGAAGCCCTGGGTCAGGTCCTGGGCATCGGGGGCCGAGTAGCCCTCGCGGCGCACGAAGGCGTAGAGCGGAAACCAGTAAGCTCCGCACAGCGCGGCCAGGGCACGCCTGGAGCCGGTGGAGCCGCGGCGGCCCGCCCTGAGCACCAGGCTCCAGTGCGTGGTCGCGAACCGGTCCCCGCCGGCTGGAGCCGATGCTTCTCGCTTGTCGTAGGGGGAATCGGTCATTTGCCGGCTTCCCGAAGGCCCGCGATGTGCACCCTGCCCACCCGAGTAGTCTTGGTTCCTGAGTCATCCGTGTCAACGGCCCCGGGGCAAGTGGGTTGAGCACCGGATTGCCGCGTCCCGGCGGTCGTTGCAGCCCGCAAGGAGAAGCGGTACATTTCAGGCGGGCTTGGGAGCCAGTTGAGAAGGGAGAAGCGAGGATGATCGGAGTGCGTGAACGAATCCCGCGGGGCGTCAGTCGCACGGTGGCCCTGCTCCTATTGGTTTGTACCGCCCCGGCGATTGCCGAGGAAGCGGGCCTGACGTTCTTCGGCTGGTCCGATCAGCACGTCCAGACCAATGGCGAGGCCAAGCACCTCTTGCCCGCCGTCGACGCCATGAACGCCTTGCCCGGCACGAAGTACCCCGAGCGATTCGGCGGGACGGTGGCCAAGCCGGCGTTTGTGTTCGGCTGCGGCGACATCACCGAATGGCCGACGGTGGCCGCGAAGAACGCCTACGAGGAGATCGTCACCAAGCGACTGAAGTTCCCGGCCTACGACCTCGTCGGCAACCACGACGAAGGGGGCAACTCGCCCAGCCGGACGATCCTCGACTGGATCGCCGCGCGGCACGGGTCGCCTTCGTATACGTTCGATGCCGGGGGCGTTCGCTTCATCGCCGTTTTCTCGAAGTACGATGAGGGCCTCAACAATCCGGCCCAGCCGCTTTCTGAAGAGGCCCTGCACTACATCCGCGACGAGTCGGCAAGAGTTCCGGCCGGGATGCCTGCGATCGTGGCCGTTCACCTTTGCCTCGATGCGATCACCAACCGCGACGAGCTGATCGCGGCGCTGGGCAAGGCGAACGTGATTCTCGTGCTCGGCGGGCACTATCACCAGGCGACGGTCCAGAAGCACCGCGGCGTCCACTTCGTGCAACTCCCCTCGCCCGGCCCCAAGAGTCCCGGCCAGTTCACGGTGATCCGGATCACCCCCCGGCGGCTCCTGGCGATCCCCTACGACTACCGCAAACGCGAGTGGACCGATCAGCCGGGAAAGGTCCTGGATGCGGCAATCCAGGGGCCAAAACCTGCCGCAGCACTCGCTCCCGGCAACTGACGGAGCAAGGCCGACGTGCCGGACGATGGTCCTGGGCTCGAATCGGTGACGAGGCGAAAAGCAAGATAACGGCGACCACACTGCGAGCCTCAGACAGGAAGGCCGGGCATGGAAGACGTAGCATCCTATTTTCTTTCCACCTTGACGGAGAAACTCGGGTACACCCCCGAGCGCAGCGACCCCATCTTTGAGCTCGGGGCCGACTCGCTCATGATGGCCGAGTTCCTCTATGAAGTCGAGCAGAAGTACGGCATCAAGGTCGACGAGCACCTGCTCGCCGGGACTACCGTTGAGGAGTTGGCGGCCTACGTGCAAGCCAAGTTGACGGAAAGGGCAAGTTAAGGGCGTATCCCAGAACCCCTCACTCGCACACTGCCGGCGGTCACGACGTGCGAGCCCGCCGGGTGTCCGGGGCGTTGCGGATCTCCGCGGCGAGAATCTCGGCGATGGGAAACGGCTGGCGGAACTGCTCGAAGTACCCGACCGGCTTGGCGGACCTTCCCGAAAGGCACTGGTGCCCAAGATCGAGGCCGCGCGGAAGGTAACAGGCCGTCACGGGCGCGGCGGCGAGGCAGTCTTCCGGCTTCCGCTCGGGATGCTGCGGCTCGATCCCCGTGTGCCGGGAGATCTTCTGCAAGAAGCGATGGAACACGTCGCACGAGTTGTTGAAGGCCCGGTTGAAGGCCGCCATGCTACAGCGCTCCCAGGCTCCGCCCAGCGAGTGCTCGTGGATCGGGTCGTCGGGGCTCCAGGGCTTCTTTCCCTTGGACTTGCGGTAGCAGCGCGGGTCGTCGTGGCCGAAGCCCTTGGTCCCCTCGCGATGCGATCCGCGGTCCTGGGCAACGTGCAGCGCGTTGGCGAGGTCCTTGACCCATTCCTTCTCATTGATGGCGATGAAGCCCCCGCGGATCGTGCCGAGAACGTCATCGATCGTGTGACGGCGATCCTCGTCGAATCCCTTCACCGCGTCGTCGACGTATTCGTTCTGCTTGGCGACGTTCAGCTCCGCGTTGTAGGCCATCGAGGTAACCGTATAGTCCTTGCCCTCGCCGTGCCGCGGCCCTTCGCCCGCAATCCCGCCGACCCCGAACAGCTTCTCCATGCCCGACTTGATTAAGGCGTCCCAGTAGTTCACGAACACGATCCGCTTGCGATAGTCCATGTTGGTGGAGGCCGTCATCAGTCCCTTCCTCAAGTCCTCCAGCTTGAGGCCGAGACTCTTGATCTTCACGACCTCGGTAAACTCCTTGCGAAAGGCCTCGAAGGCATCGCTGGTGAGCTCCCCGTGAAGATCCCGTCCCTGGAATTCACTCCAGCAGCGGATGCGGCCGCAGTCGACGTGATGCGCCATGTGCGCCAACTCGTGGTACAGGGCATCGAGCAGGAGCCTCGGCGGGCACGTGTCGGCCAGGAAGACGTCGTCACCGACGCAAAACGCCCGAGCTCGGAGCACTCCAGCCAGCAAGCTCACCCCGTGCCCCCCGTGCAAGCGGACGCGAGTGAAATCGCAGTCGAAATCCCGCTCGGCCATTCTGGCCACGGGCTCGGGCAGGGGGCGGCCCCAGGAACGGATTCGGCCGACCCGTGCTCGGAGACGGGGGACCATCGGCACTCCGCAGCCCCTGGCGTCTTCCCACAAGGCCGATCGTACTGCGAACGAACGAGTGATCTCTCTGGTGCTTTGCGGCATTTTCCTGCTCCACGGCTAGGGACAGGGTTCCGATCCGTGCGGGCGGTTGCCGCACGATCGCGTCGTCCGCACCCAATACCCCGGACTTCCCATTCTACCTCTGCCCGGACGTGTGCCGGGCGGCAGGCAGACACCCCGTATCTTCGCAACGAGCTGCGTGAACGTCAACCCTAAACGGAGTTTTGCGATCACGGGAGGGCGAGGCTTTTGCCGAGCCACACTTCCGGTCGCCAAACGCCTTCCGCGGAAGCCCCTGGCGATCTGAAAGCCGATAGCTGTTGGCCGAAAGCCGATCCGGCGTGAAATCGCACGGGGCTTCGAGTAGAATGGGGGTCGCCATCCTACGAGATGGGCGCCTCTTGGGCGAGTCACGACTTCAGACTTCAAACCACGACAAGGAGCAACAGACCATGCAACCGTGCGAGAAAACCCCGTATGAGCACGAGCCTGCCGGCGCCGTGAGCCGGCGGCGATTCCTGGGGAACGTGGCCGCCACGGCCGCATCCGCATCGCTGCTTGCGGCCGGAACCACGGCGGCGGCCGATCCAGCGGCGGCCGCGCCGAAGCCGGGCGGGCGAAAGATCAAGCTGGGGTGGCTCGGCGGCGGCGGCCGGGGAGCCTGGCTCGCCGGCCTGTTCAAGCAGCACGGCGGGTTCGAGATCGTCGCCCTGGCCGATTACTTCCAGGACCTTGTGAACAGCGCGGGCGACGCACTCGGCGTGGACAAATCCCGCCGCTTTACGGGCCTGTCGGGGTGCAAGAAGGTGCTGGAAAGCGGCGTCGAGGCCCTGGGCGTCCTGGACGTGCCCTGCTTTTATCCCGAGCAGGCCCGGGCCGCCGTCGCCGCCGGATGCCACGTCTACATGGCCAAGCCGGTCGCCGTGGACGTGCCGGGCTGCCTGGCTATCGAGGCCGCCGGCAAGCTGGCAACCCAGAAGAAGCTCTGCTTCCTGGTGGATTACCAGATGCCCACCGACCCGATCAACATCGAGGTTGCCAAGCGGATCTGGGACGGCGGGCTGGGCGACGTCTTGGCCGTGACGACGCTCGGCGTCGGGGGCGGATCGGGCGCGCGGTCCGAGCCGGCCAAGGGCCGAACGATCGAAAGCCGCCTCCGCGGATTGGTCTGGTGCTACGACATCCCGCTGGGCGGGGACCCGATCGTCAATTACGACATCCACGCGATCGATGCCGCCGTCTGGGTCCTCCGCCGGCGGGCCACGAGCGCCGTAGGATACTCGCGGATCTGCCGGCCCAATCCGCAGAGCCGTAGCCAGGACCTGGCCTTCGTCATCTACGAGTGCCCGGGCGGACTCCTGTGGAACCACCAGACCCTCGCGCTGGCCGACCACGGCCCGTCCCTGGTGTGCAACTTCCATGGCCCGCTGGCCAGCGCGCAGATCAGCTACTCGGGCAAGTCGTTCCTCCGCGGCGGGCCGAAGCACTACGGCGGCGGCGAGGTGGTCAGCCTCTACGACCAGGGCGCCATCCGCAATATCGCCGAGTTCTACCGCGTGATCGTCGAAGGCCGGTTCGACAACCCGACGGTCCAACGCGCCGTGGACGGGACGCTGACGGCGATCCTCGGCCGCGAGGCTTCCTCGCGGGGCACCCGGCTGACCATGGAAGAGTTGCTCAAGGAGAACAAGAGACTGGAACCGGACCTGACCGGCCTGAAGGTCTGAGCCGGCCACTTTCCGGGGGATCTTCAAATGCCGATCTCCGGAGAGTACGATAGGAGCACGCCGCTTCCCGGGCCACTGCCTGGGTCGTGGATTGCACGAGGCGGCAGACCGGGGCAGTGATTTCACGCCTGGAACCCCAGACCGATAGGAGGACCCATGTCAACACACCGACGATCTCCCGGAGTTCGCGATTGTGCGAGACCTCAACGTGTGCCCGCCGAGGTCGCGAGGGCATCGTCCCTGACCCGGCGGCAGTTTCTGCGGCGTGCGACCGTCGCCGGCGGTCTGGCCGCGGCGCCCTTGATGGTCCCCGCTTCGGCATTGGGCCGCGACGGCGCGGTCCCGGCCAGCGAGCGGATCGTGCTGGGCGGGATCGGCGTCGGCGGCCGCGGCTCGGGCGTATTGGGCTGGATGCTGCCCGAGAGGGACGTCCAATTCGTGGCCGTCTGCGACGCGAAGAAATCGCAGCGCGAGGCCGTCAAGCGGATGGTCGACAACCGCTACGGCAACAGCGATTGCGCGATCTACCGCGACATGCGCGAGTTCCTGGCCACCCGCACCGACATCGACGCCCTCCTGATCACCACCGGCGACCGCTGGCACGCGACCGCCTCGGTCATGGCGATGCGGGCGGGAAAGGACGTGTACTCTGAGAAGCCTTCGGCCATGACCGTCGCGGAAGGCCGGGCGGTGGTGGAAACCGCCAGGCGTTACGGGCGCGTCTACCAGACCGGATTGCAGCGGCTCAGCGAGGCGAACTTCACCTTCGCCAACGAGCTCCTGCGGACCGGCCGGCTGGGTCAGGTACACACGGTCCGGGCCCACATCGCCCCGTGGGACGCGGCCGAAATGCGTCACGACTGGCTGCCCGCGCAACCCGAGCCGCCGAAGGACCAGGTGGACTGGGACCAGTGGCTCGGTCCGTGTCCCTGGCGGCCTTACCACCCCACCTACGTCAGCGGCGGCTGGCGAGGCTTCTACGACTTCCACACCAGTTGCATCGGCGAATGGGGGGCGCACACGTTCGGGCAGTGCCAGGTGGCGATCGGCGCCACGGATACGTCCGCGGTCGAATACGGGTACGTGAACAACCCTACCGGGGACGGCATGGTCACCCGGTTTCCCAACGGGATCAAGATGATCCTGCACCGCGAGGGCTGGTGGCACGGATCGTGCGGCGTGCGTTACGAAGGGACCGAGGGCTGGGTCTCCATCGCGGACGGCTATTCCAGGCCGGAGGTCTCCTCGCCGGCCCTCCTGGCCGACTTCCAGAAGCTGGTCCACGACTACATGGCCCGGACCCAGCGTCCGATGAACCACGTGCGTAATCTCTTCGACTGCATCAAGTCCCGCCGCCTCACCGTGGCCAACCCGGAAGTGATGCACCGGTCCATGAGCACGGTCCACGCGGCCAACATCTGCATGTGGCTCAAGCGCGACATGAAATACGACCCGGTCAAGGAGGAGTTCATCGGCGACCCGGAGGCCAACCGGCTGCGGTCGCGGGCCCAGCGCGAGCCGTGGATTATCTAACCCCGAAGGAGAATACGTCATGTCGAAATCAATACTGACTCTCGCCCTGGTCGCCGCACTGCTGTTTGCCGGTGCCGTGCAGTTGTTCGGACAAACCGTCCCGCCCGGCGGGAAGGAGCAGGTGGACAGGCTGATCGCCGTGCTGAAGTCGGAAGCACCGCAGAAGGACAAGGCCGATGCCTGCCGCGGGCTGGCGGTCATCGGCACCAAGGACGCCGTGCCCGCCCTGGCCGCGCTCTTGGGTGACGAGAAGCTCTCGCACATGGCCCGCTACGCCCTGGAGCCGATTCCCGACCCCGCCGTGGACGACGCCCTGCGCGATGCGCTCGGCAGACTCAGGGGCCTGCCGCTGGTCGGCGTGATCGGCTCGATCGGCGTGCGGCGCGACGCGAAGGCAGTCGAAGCGCTTGGCAAGATGCTCCAGGACTCCGACGCGAACGTAGCCCAAACCGCGGCGAGGGCCCTGGGCAGCATCGGGACCGTCGAGGCCGCCAAGGCCCTTCAGAGTGCCTTGGCCGGTGCGCCCGCCGCCCATCGGCTCGCGCTGTGCGAAGGACTGTTCCGCGCGGCCGAATCGCTGGCCGCCAAGGGCCATCGCGACGAGGCACTTGCTGTCTACGACCGGCTGCGCGGTTTGCCGGCAGCGGCACACCAGGTTCGTGCCGGGGCCCTCCGCGGCGCGATCCTCGCCCGCGGGCAGGACGGTCTGGCGCTCCTGCGCGAGCATTTGGGCAGCAAGGACTACGTCCTAGCCGCCGCAGTAGTCCGGACCGCTCAGGAGATCCCCGGCCCTGAAGTGACCCGAGTGTTGACCGCTGAGTTGGGCCAATTGCCCGCCGACCATCAGGTCCTGGTGATCCAGACGCTCGGCAAGCGTGCGGATGCCGCGGCCGTGCCGGCGCTTGTGGCTGCGGCGAAGGCGGGGCCGAAGCCCGTCCGGCTGGCGGCCGTCCGTTCCCTGGCGGAGATCGGCCACACATCGGTAGCCAATGCGATCATCGGGCTGATGGAAGATCCCGACCGAGACATTTCGCAGGCCGCGCAAGAGAGCCTCGCCGCCGTGCCGGGCAAGGAGGTCGAGGCGGCCGTGATGGCGATGCTCTCCGGCGGCGAGACGAGCCGGCGGCTTACCGCGATGGAACTCATCGGCCAGCGGCGCATGACGGCGGCCGTTCCCGCACTGCTGGAGGCGGCCAAGGACGCCGACGCAAACGTCCGTCGAACCGCGCTGAAGAGATTGGGTGAGCTGGGTAGCCCTGCCGAATGGCCGGCGCTGGTAGGTCTGCTCATCGGTGCCAAGGAGCCGCAAGACCTGGACGCCGCCGAGCAGGCCCTCAGCGCGGTCTGGGCGAAGGCCGACAATCCGGACTCCCTGGTCGAGAAACTCCCCGGCGCGCTGGCGCAAGCCCCGGTCCATTCCGCGCACCGGATCGCTCTCTTGCGCGTCCTCGGCAAAGTTGGGGGAGCCGGCGCCCTGAAGGCAGTCCGCGCCGCGGTCAAGGACTCCAACGCGGAAGTCCGCGCCGCGGCGACTCGCACGCTGGCCGCGTGGAAAACCGCCGACGTTGTGCCGGACTTGCTTGCCCTGGCCAAAGACGCCACCGATCCGGCGGACAAGATGCTCGGCCTGCGCGGCTACCTGGGCTGGGCCGCCAAAGCAGATCTGCCCGCGGGCCAACGGCTGTCGATTTGCCGCGAGGCCGCGGGTCTGGCTCGGAAGCCCGACGAACGGAAGCTGCTTCTGGCCGCGTTGGGCAGCATTCCCTCGCCCGATGCGCTCGCGCAGATCACGCCGTATCTGGAAGACGCAGCCACGAAGGACGAGGCCTGCGCTGCCGCCATGTCCGTGGCCGAGAACCTCCTGAAGGGCCAAGACGCAGCCCGGGTCGCGTCCAAACTGATCGAGCCCCTGAAGAAGGTCGCGCAGGTTGCCCCCAACGCCGACCTGGCCGAGCGCGCCAAGGCGGCGCTGGAGCAGGCGCAAAACAAGGCCGGTGGGAAATAGCGGGAAGGTCGGCCTTCGGGACCCTCAAATCAGCCGATACGCCCGCTCGGCGCTCGTGCGGCCGATGCCCAGGGCTTCCTTGAGGGCGAAATCCTGCTCGATGAGGTTTTCTATCGCCTGCAAGCGGGCCGCCTTGGCGAGGCCGAGCTTGCCCGCAAAGGCCAGCGGAAACGCGGCGAACGGGAAGTCGCTGCCGTGGAGGAGGCGGTCTTGGATCTCCTTCTCGGACAGCAGGCGGAGGAAGTCCCGCACCCGGCCGGCGCTGCCCAGGATCGACGTGTCGCCCCAGAGGTTCTTGTGCCGGCGCATCAGGCGGAGGAAATCCGGCAGCATGTCGGGCCGGTCCACCGGCGTCCCGCTCCCGCAATGGCAGGCGACCACGGTGCATCCTTCGTCCAAGGCCAACCGGAGCTTGCGGGGATGGGCAAGGTCGATATCCACGATCGGGGCGCTGTGCTCGTGGCCGGTGTGAACCATCACGATCATTTTCAGACGGGCGCACTCGCGGAAGAACCTGGCGTGCCTCTTGTCCTCAAGGTCCACGCCCTGGATCGGGGGATGGATCTTGAGCACCCTAGCTCCCTTGGCCGCGCAGCGGTTCAACTCCGCAACGGCGTCGTCGCGGTCGGGATTGATGGAGACGCACGGGATCATCCGTTGCGGATACCGGGCCACGACTTTCAGGAGGTAGTCGTTGGGCACGTAGAGATGGGTTCTTGCCCAATCGGGCTTGCCGTTGGTGTAGACCGCGTCGTGGGCGAGGATGGCGCCCTTGTCGAGGCCCGACCGGCTGAGCTGCTCTGCCAGGGCCAGCACGTACCCTTCGTCCAACGTCTTGGCCCGCTGGCGGAGCCGTAGCTTCTCGACCATCGCTTGGAAGAGCGGCCCCTCGACGGTCTCCTTGGGCAGCCGGCAGCCCGAGCCGCTATCGCCGGTGCCGAACAGGTGGATGTGGATATCGAGGGTCGGATTGAGCTTGCCGGGCGGCCCTGCCGCGGCATCCGCCGCAGGGCGCGCGAGCCAGGGCGCGGCCAGCGTGCCGGCCAGGAACTGCCGACGATTCAGTCTTGCGGTCATGAGGCGATTGTCCTAACGCGGAGCCGGGTCGCAACCGAAGGGGCGAGGGACGAGAGGCGAGCGGCTCAGTCGGTGTGGAAGACCTCCCGCATGGTCATCCAGTGTTCGCCCTTCTTGCGGTTTTTTTGCGGGACCTGGCAGGGGTCGGTGACTTTCCACCAGCGCTGGGTGTTGGGGTCGGCGGCCATCCGCTTCATGTCGGCCTCGAAATCCTTGCCCGTGTATTCGAAGTAGCTGAACAGATACAAGTTGCCGTCGTCCAGCGTGCCGAGAAAGATCGAGTAGTTGCGGATGTTGCACTCGCGGATCATCGCGAGGACCTCGGGCCAGGTTTCCGCGTGCAGCTTGATGTACTCCTCGGCTTTTTCCGGCTTCAGGCCGATCACCGAGCCGAACCGCTGCACCCTTCCGGACCTGGAGGACTTACCCTTGGCGGCTTTGGTCTTGTCCTTCTTGGACTGGTCGCCCTGGGGCTGCTCGGCGGCCTGAGGCGCCTGGGCGATTTCTAATCCGGGGGCGGCCACCGCCCCAGGGTTGTCTGCGGCGACGGCAAGCGACGGGCCGCTTCGGGCGGCTTCGCTCCCGAGGAAACCGACCGCAATTCCAATCGCCAGCGGGACGGCCAGCACTGCCGTGCGACACAAGAACTGCCTGCTCATCGTGCGGTTCCTTTCGAGGCTAGAGGCGGTGATTCCAAGGGACGCGGCTCCCGGCGCCGGCGCACGTGCCCGCGGGCCGGCAGACTCCAGATTCTGTCGCCGGCGGAGCCGATGTCAAGTTTTCTTCCCCGCGGGCGACGGGCGAGAGTCCTTGGCCTCGCCCCCTCTTGCAGGTAGTTGGAGGCCGCGCGGTTCAGCCGACGGGTGCTCAACTCGTGCCCTCTGGAAGGCCGATGCCATCGATAGACCCAGATTGTGCCGGATCCATCCCCGCGATCGTCGGATGCCCCAGTTTGCCGTGAGATCCGCCGCCGAGACTACCGCTCCGCGCCATTCCAGGCCGGGGCCGGTGCCCCGTCGGCTAAAACAGTGGGAATTGGTTGAGATTGTCGCCCGAGGGGCACTGACGGAGGTCTATCGGGCCCGCCCCGAGGGGGCCCGGGCGGGGCACCCCGCGGCTTATGCCCTGAAGATGCTGCGGCCCGAGTGGCAAGACGATGCCCGGGCGGCGGCATTGCTCCGCCGCGAGGCCCTCGTGGGGAAAGGCGTTTCCCACCCGCACCTCATCTCGATTCTCGCCGCCGGGGTGACGTCGCCGCCGTACTACGTAGTTATGCCGTGGCTGACCGGAACGACCCTGGCGGCGCGCCTGGCCGCCGCGAGGCGGCTGGAGCTGCCGGTTGCGTTCTGGATCGCCCGGCAGGTGGCCGAGGCCCTCGAGGCCCTGCACGCAGCCGGCTGGACCCACGGGGACGTGAAGCCCGGCAACATCTTCTTGTCGCCCGAAGGGCACGTCACGCTCCTGGACCTCGGCTTCGCACGGCGCACGGCGGGCGCCGACCGGGCCGCCGAGCGGTGCCTGACCGGGACCTACCACTACATGGCGCCGGAGATGCTCAGCGCGGCCCTGCGGGTGGACGTCCGCAGCGACATCTACAGCCTCGGCGTCGTGTTGTTCGAGGTGCTATCCGGCCGGCCGCCGTTTGAAGGGAACGAGCCGCTGGAGATCGCCGGGAAGCATCGGGGTGCCCGAGTGCCCGAGCTGCGACGCCTCGTTCCCGATCTTCCCGACGAGGCCGCCGCCTTGGTAAGGCAGATGCTCGCTAAAGAGCCGCTTCGCCGTCCGCAAACGCCGCGGGAACTGATTGACGGCCTGGCCGCGTTGGAGATCGCCACCTTCGCGCGTCGCTGGGCAGGGTGACTGACGGCGTCAGGGCGGGAACGGGGCCCAGGCAGCGGAGACTTCGGGAATCTTGTCGGGCGGGCCGGCCTTTTCCGGAACTCGGGGCTCGGCGGCATCGCCGCCGGCGGCTTGAGGGCCGGGGCAGCCTTCGCACTCGCCGGGCCAAGGGAACCAGCAAGTCGGACGGTAGCCGTAGCACTCCAGGTCGTTCTGACACCTGTGGGCATGCCCCGGCAGAAGACCCTGGTGCAGGATTGGCCGCGGCGAGTCGCAACGTTTCGTGTATTGGTCGGTCACTGCGCAGCCGCCGCACAACAGCAGCACTGCGGCGCACATTTCCACCAGGAGGAGCCTGGTTTTGGCTGGGCTAAGCATGGCTACCCACAGTCTTTGCACAATGGACAATTATCCGGGTCGAAGCACCCGATGAGCTACCCGCTCGTTGCGGGCAAGCGGGTCCTCGCGACGAAGACCCGGCACGTCGGGGAACTGTTCCTCCACCTAAACCACTAAAAACCTCCCACCGGGTTTCCGCCACCCCCCAGCACGCGGCCGGACAGTCGCGTGGCGGTCCCCGTTCCCAGGAGCGTGAAGCCGAAGATACGTTCCAGCGGGGCGGTGATCTTCGCGATCGCCGTGTCGAAGGCCACTAGTCTATCCTCGGCAATGAAGACCCTATCGCCGGGCAAGAGCTGATAGTTCGTGCCGGCGGCTGCCTGGGCCGTTATGGCCTCCCAGCTCACGGGGAGCTTCTGAAACTCTCCCGGCTCGTCGGTGGGCCGCGCGATCCAGATCCGCTTCGACGACACCTGCTGCAGACCGTTGACCTGCGCGATCGCGTCCAAGACCGTCTCGTTGCCGGTAATGGGGAAGCGGTAGACGCCGTCCCCCATGCCCGCGCCTTGCGTGACGATGTAGTAGACCTTGCTGTTGTAGGCGAAGACGTCGACCGAGACTTGCGGGTCATCGAGAAACTGCGACAAATGCCTCTCGACGGCCGCTTTGGCCTCGGCGATGGTCAGGCCCACCACAGACACGCTGCCGTAGATGCCCAAAGTGACCCTTCCATCGGGGCCCACGAGGTGCTGGCCGGTGATCTGTTGTCCGGCGCCCATACTGGCCAGACTGACCGTAGCGTCGGCCTTCTTCACGTGCTGCCGCAGGTGCTCCTCGATGACTTTCTCGGCCTCTTCGACGGTCAGTCCCGCGACCTTGACCGACCCGAAATTGAAGCCGACCTCGATCTTGTACCTCTCCCGCTCCGCCTCGCTGAGCCGCTGGATATCGGCCTCGCGCTGGGCCCTTCGCCTGGGCACCAGCTCGACGCGCCCGCCGAGTCCAATTTGGTACACGTCGTCGATCGGTCGACCATCCGGCGCCCCTGCCACTTGGATGTCGAGAGAGTCAAAGGTCCGAAGGCGGTAGGGCTCCCGGGGGGCCACGTGGATGGCGTCGATCACCAGGATGTCCGGCGGCTCGATCGTGTAGCTCGGCAAGACAACCTTGCACAGCTCTCGCGGGGCGGTATCCCCCATCTGCGCCGCCTCTTTCGGGCTGGTCGGATTCACCTGGACCTCGTGCCAGGTGAACGGCGTCCGGCAACCGCTGGCCGCCGCTAGGGTGGCCCACGCGGTCAGGCAGAGTACGCTCCAGGTCCTGGGATTCGTCCGGAACATAGGCAGTTCATTCTTCCCGGGGCCTTTCGGCCCTCAAATCCGCATTCTTCGGCAGGCCGGGATTATCTCCTTCATTCCATAGTCTCGGCAAAACGGGCCGAGTCACGTGAATAGAGATAACCCGCGCCACAGCCACTTCTTGACGAGATCCCCCACTCTTGGCGGGGCAACGGACTAGGAAGCCGCGCGAGCAGCCAACGGCCGCCCGCGATCCGGATCGGCTCAGGACGGGAGCCGAGCCGCGAGGATGAACTCGGCCGCCCCTTGGGCCAGAAGGGACTCGGCAACCCGGCGACCGAGTTCGACGGCGGCGGAGGGATCGGCGGCCAGCGTGGCCTCGACCTTCTGGCTGCCATCCGGGCGAAGCACCCGTCCGGAGAGGGTCAATTGCCCCGCCTCAACCCGGCCCCACGCCGCAATCGGCGCCAGACAGCCTCCCTGCAACGCCGCCAACATTGCCCGCTCCGCAAGCACCGCGGCCTGCGATTCCGGATGATTGAGCTTCCCAACGACCTGACGGACCGGTTGGTCGTCGATCCGGGCTTCCAGTCCCAGGGCCCCTTGGCCCACGGCCGGCAGAAGGACGGACCGCGGCAGCACTTGGGTGATCCGCTCCGCGAACCCCAGGCGCACCAGTCCCGCCTCGGCCAGGACCACGGCGTCAAAGTCGCCTCGTTCGAGTTTTCGCAGCCGGGTATCGACGTTGCCGCGAACGTCCTTCATCGTCAGATCGGGCCGTGCGTGCAGCAGTTGGGCGCGGCGGCGGAGACTGCCCGTGCCCACGACCGCCGCAGGAGGCAAGGCGTCCAGCGAAGGATATCGGGAAGAAACCAACACGTCCGCAACCGCCGCCCGCTCCGGCACGGCCGCCAAACACAGCCCCGAAACTTCGTCGGTCGGCAGGTCCTTGAGGCTGTGGACCGCCAGATCGATCCGGGCGTCCAACAGGGCCCGCTGGAGTTCCTTGGTGAAGACCCCTTGGCCGCCGAGGGCCTCGATGGGGCCTTCCTGCTGCCGGTCCCCGCTGGTCGTGATTGGGACCATCTCCACCACCACGCCGAGTTGGCGGAGCTGACCGGCCACCCAGTCGGCCTGCCATCGTGCCAGGGCGCTGGCCCGCGTTCCCAACCGGACGCAGAACGGTGCCGCCATGTCGGGCTCACTGCTTCGAGGATGTTGGGGATGAATCGCCCGCGGCCAAGAGGGGCGCGTCGGCTCCGTCCGGGTGCGGCAGCTTCAGGTCTCTCGGCGGCGGAATAATCACGCCGCAACTGACGATGAACTGGATCGCCTGGTCCAACGTGATGCCCAGGTCGATGGCCTCGCTGCGCGGGATGGTGATCGTGAACCCCGCCATCGGCATGGGCGAGGTGCAGATGAGCACCGAGATGCACTCTTCGCCCACCATGGCCTCGATCTGAGGAACCCCTTGTCCCGTCACGAACCCGAAGGCCCACACCCCTTTTCGCGGGTACTCGACGGCCACGACTCGGGAGACAGCCATCTTCCGCTCGCTGAGCAGGAACCCGCTGACCTGTTTCACCGCCGAATACACGTTGCGCACCAGGGGAAGCCGGGCAATCCCCCGCTCCAGCAGACCGCCGAAAAAGTGCCCCACGCCCGCCGCCATGAGCTTGCCCAACACGTATAAGAGGAGGGTGAATGCGCAAAGGAAGAGCGGGATCATCAAGTACGGACGGAGGTATGCCAGCCGTACGTAGGCGTGGTAAATGTAGGGCCCGGTCCGGGGCATGGGCTCTTCACCGCGGCGGCGTTTCACCATCTCGTAGACTTGTCTGGGAATGTACGTGCCGTTTTCCAGCCGCTGGTATTCCTTTCCGTCCAGCACGGGGTTCTCTCTTGCCTCTGGATCGAAAGGGAATGCCTGTTCGTCGCGGATGTCGGCCAGGCCCCAGACCAAGAGGTCTTGGACGCCGTTGACAACCGGCTCCAGCACGTACTGCTGAATCGTTCCGACGAGCCACAGCACGATGGCGATGGTCAACAGCGGCGGCACGACCACCCCCAGACCGCGGAGAACGGCGTTCCAGAACGGGTGCAGCCCCCGCCTCACGTTGGCAGGCTCGTTGGTTGTGCTCATGACGGCTCGTCTAGGGCAATCTCGATTTTTCGGCTCCTCGTGGTGGCAAGAACGCAAAAGCGGCGGGGTGGCTCACGACGCGTCCTCCCCGTCGGCTCTGGCCAACACGGCAACCAGCACCGCCTCCGCGCCGCCCTCCTTCTTGAGGACCCTGGCGGCTTCGTTGCATGTGGCCCCGGTGGTCAAAACGTCGTCGACCAACAGCACCCGCGCCCCTTTCAGATCGTACCCGGCAGCGAGTCGGAACGCCCCGCGGACGTTCGGAAACCGGCGTCCAGGCGGTAAACTCTTTTGGGGCAATGTGTCACGGCATCGACGCAGGACCCGATCCAATACAGAAACCCGCAGGAACTTGGCCAGCCGATCAGCTAGGAGGTCGGGGCTATTCGTTCTTCGGACGAGCCTTTGCCGCCAATACATAGGGACGGGAACCACCAGGTCGGGTTGGAGCGTGGCGAGCAGGCCGCCTCTCTGCAACACGAGAAACTGCCCCATTGCCGCCGACAGCGGCTCTTCGGCGGCGTGCTTCATCCTGAGAATCGTCTTGCGGAGGGGCCCCCCATAGGCGCCCAAGGCAACCACGGACTCAAACTGGAACCGTGCTCCCCGACACGCGGGACACCGGTTGACCGGCGGGGATTCAGGCGACACCCCCGCCCCGCAACGCAAGCAGCCCGACCACGGCTCAGGGGCCAGCTCGGCCCGGCACTTGCCGCAGAGGAGCAAGTCCTCCTCCCCGGTCGACAGGTCGGCGTCGCAGCCCGCACACCGCGCGGGGAACAGCAGGGCCGCCCCCGAACGGCACCACCGGGCGAGTCGTTCTTGCCATCCCAGGATCGCCGACCTGAGGGGGCCGGCTGTCCGTCCCGCGATTGCCATGCGGTCCTATGCTCCGTCTTGGCACCTGCGATTTCCCGTTCCGGTGAACCTAACCATGATAGCCGGTTTCTCCGTATACGGGCAGGGCCGGGAATGCTAAGATCCCGCTGGTTTTCGTGGTAGAAAGGGTATCATGCCGGAAACACCTGTCGAGTTTGGGGCCTGTCAAGAGAATCTGAGCCGCCGGGCCCGAGGAGCGGAGGGACAGCCGATTGCCAGCGTGCTGATGACCAAGACGCTGGCCCATCCGGAAATCGTCCCGCTGGCGGCCGGGTTCGTGGATCATGAGACCCTGCCCGTCGAGCCGACCCGCCGGGCGATGGAGGCCATCTGGTCAGACCCCCAGCGGGCCCACGCCGCCCTTCAGTACGGCAGCACGGTCGGCTATCCTCCGTTGCGGGCGGCGATCCTGGACCGGATGCTCGCCGCCGATGGGCGAACCGCCGAAGATCTGAATGTCTCGCCCGAACAGGTCGTCATTACCGCCGGGAGCAACCAGCTTCTCTACCTGCTGGGCGACGTCCTGCTCGACCCCGGGGACGTGGTCCTTTGCGGGGCCCCGAGCTACTTTGTCCTGTTGGGAACGCTCGGTTACCTCGGCGCCCGGACGGTCGGGGTGGAGACGGACCAGGACGGCGTGATCCCCGAGGCATTCGAGGAGCAGCTCGCGCGGTTTCATCGCTCCGGCCAATTGCAGCGGGTCAAAGCGATCTACGTAACGACGTACTACGACAACCCCACCGGAGTGACACTTCCGGCGGAGCGCCGGGCGGCACTCGTGGAAATCGCCCTCCGCTGGTCTCACGCCGGGAAGATCCATCTCATCGAGGACACGGCCTACCGGGAGCTCCGCTACTTCGGCGACGACATCCCCAGTGTGCGCTCGATGGACCCGGAGGGCGAGACGGTGGTGTCGGTGGGGAGTTTTTCGAAATCGTATTCGCCGGGCATTCGCGTGGGCTGGGGGATCCTGCCGCCGTCGCTCTTGGAGCCGGTCCTGAGCGCGAAAGGGAACCTCGATTTCGGATCCCCGAGCGTGAACCAGGTCCTCATGGCGACGGTGCTGGAGATGGGCCTGTTCGACGCCCACGTCCGCGTGCTGCGCGACTGCTATCGGCGGAAGATCGAGGCAGTGCTGGAGGCGGCCGACCGGTTCCTTGGGCCGATCGGCGGAATCGATTGGGTTCGCCCGACGGGCGGCTTGTACCTCTGGCTCCGCCTGCCCGAGACGCTCGATACCGGCGTGTCGGGCCCGCTGTTCGACCGGGCGGTCGACGAGGGCGTTCTCTACGTGCCGGGCGATTGCTGCTACCCCGACGAGGGCTGCCCCGTGCCGAAGAACATGCTCCGCCTCAGCTTCGGCATTCCCTCGTGCGAAGCGATCCGCCGGGGCGTGGAGGCCCTGGCCCGCGCCCTCCGCCAGGTGCTCTGATGGGGATCATCGACCGCTACCTGTTGCGCCAGTTCCTCAAGGCCTTCGTGATCTGCTACGTGAGCCTGGCGGGGCTCTACGTGGTCTTCGACGCCTTCACGAACCTGGAGGGGTTTCTGCACTACGCGGAGAAGCAGGGTGGGCTCTTGAAGGTGATGGGCCCGTTCTACTTCTACCGCTCGGTCTGGATCTTCGACCGCACGGCCGGCCTCTTGGTGCTCACGGCCGCAATGTTCACCGTCACCTGGCTCCAGCGGCACAACGAGCTGACGGCGCTCATGGCCGCCGGGGTGCCGCGGGCCCGCGTCGTGCTGCCGGTCCTGGGCGCCGTCGTGGCGATCGTGCTTCTGGCGGCGGCAAACCGGGAACTGCTTATCCCCCGGTTCCGCGACGAGCTGGCCCGCAAGCCGAAGGACCTGGCCGGCGACGCCCCCCGGGAGCTCAACCCGCAGCGCGACGAGCGAACCGACATCTTCATCCGCGGGGCGGCCGCGGTGGCAGCCGACCAGCGGATCGAGAAACCGAGCTTCCGCCTGCCGACGTCCCTGGACCATTACGCCCGGCAGCTCGTCGCCCGGCAGGCATTCTACAAGCCGCCCGAGAACGGGCGCCCCGGCGGGTACCTGCTGGACGGCGTCGAGCAGCCGAAGGACCTGGCCGCGCAGCCGTCGCTGTTCCTGGGCGAGCAGCCGGTGATCATCACCCCCCGCGACGCCCCGGGCTGGCTCCGCCCCGACCAGTGCTTCGTCGCCAGCGACGTCACCTTCGAACAGCTTACGAGCAACCGGGCATGGCGGGAGTTCTCTTCCACGGCGGATCTCATCCGCGGACTCAAGAATCAGAGCACGGACTTCGGCGGCAACGTCCGCGTCCTGGTCCATACGCGGTTCGTCCAGCCGCTCTTGGACGTGACCCTGCTGTTTCTCGGCCTGCCGCTGGCCTTGCGGCCGGGAAACCGCAACGTGTTCATCTCCCTGGGCATCTGCGGGGCGGTGGTCACCGTGTTTGTCCTGGTGGTGATGGGATTCCAGCGGCTCGGCGCGATCTATGCGATCCAGCCGGCGCTGGCGGCGTGGATGCCGCTGGTGATCTTCGTGCCGGTGGCCGTGGAAATGGCCTCCTCGATGTGGGAGTGAGCGGCGGAGCGAGCGGCCAGAGAGCAACTCCTCGCCAAGAGGCACGCGAGGGGCAACCGTCGGTGCCTGAGTTGACGCCCCTCGTCCCTCACCTCGCCTCTCTCCCCCTGTTCCTGAACCCCGAACCCTGAACCCTCGTTCACAGCGTCCACCCTGGGCGATATTCGCGGCGGATGAACTGGTCCGCCTCGGGACAGTTGGTGGCCTTCAGAGCGGCCGCGTCCCACTGGAGCTTCCGGCCGGCGCGAAAGGCCACGTTGCCCAGGAGCATCGCTTCGGTCAGCGCCCCGGAATAGTCGAAGTTGCAGCCGGTCGCGCTTCCCGTCTTGCAGGCGGCGACCCATTCCCTCCAGTGGCCGACCGATTCGGGAATCGTCGGTCTCGGCGGCTCGAACCCGGCGAATCCGGCCTCGGGGAGGAGGACCCGGCGGGTGTAGTCCGCCAGCAGCATCCCCTTCTCGCCGACGAACAGGAAGCCGTAATCCCACGCCGGCACCTTGTCGGTTTGCACGCGCGGCGATAATTGCCCGTGGTACCAGGTCAGCTTCACCGGCGGCATTTCGCCGCTGGCAGGAAACTCGTAGCGGACGGTGAGTATCGGCGGCGTCGTTTCCGGGTATGCCGGCGGGCCTTCCGCCTCGATCGTCGTTGGGTGCCGCAGCCGGAGCGCCCAGAACGGAAGGTCCATGAAGTGGCAGCCGACGTTGCCCAGCACCCCGCCGCCGAAATCCCACCAGAAATGCCACTGCCGCGGCAAGTAGCACGGGTGGTACGGGCGGTACGGCGCCGGTCCGAGCCAGAGGTCCCAGCGGAGGGTCGGCGGGACGGGCGGCGTGTCCTTGGGCCGGTCGCCGCCGCCTTCGGCCGCCGAGGTCCAGACGTCGCACTCGCGGACGGCGCCGATGGCCCCCGCTCGGATCAGTTCCAGCGCGCGGCGGTAGTTGCTGCCGGCGTGGATCTGAGTGCCCATCTGGGTGGCCACTTTCTTTTCCGCCGCGACCCGCGCGGCGACGCGGGCCTCGTACACCGAATGCGTCAGCGGTTTCTCGCAGTAGCAGTGTTTGCCCATCCGCATCGCCATGACGCTGGCCGGGGCGTGGACGTGGTTGGGCGTGCTGACGACCACGGCGTCGATCTCTCGGTCCATCTCCGCCAGCATCTTGCGGAAATCGAAGAACTTGGGGACGTTGGGGAACCGCTTGAATACCGCTGCGGCACGTTTCTCATCGGGATCGCACAGGGCGACGACGTTTTCGCCGGCCAGCGCCGCCAGGTTATCGGACCCCCGCCCTCCGCAGCCGATGAACGCCAGATTCAGTTTGGAACTTGCCGAGGGTGGTGCCTGGGATACGGCCGGCGCCGGCCAAGCCAAGGCCCCGGCCGCTCCGGCCGCCGCGGCTTGACGGAGAAACTGGCGACGGGTCCAATGGCGGGTCATCGGCGGGCTCCTTTCAAGAAGGCGGGCGATGCGTTGGGGAGAGACGGACGCGAGGCCCATCGCCCGTATGCTAGCCGCTCCGTCTGGCGCGTGCAACACCCGGCGGCGTCCAGGAAACAAGCGGGTCCCAAAGAGGACAAAACGTGAGTTCCCCGACGGAAAACCTCGCTGCGGCCCTCGCGGAGTCGCGCCTCGAGCTGCCCGCGCCGCACGTCGTGCAGCTTCAGAAGTACTGCGAGCTGCTCTGGGAGTGGAACGCCAAGCTGAACCTGACGCGGCACACCGATTACTCGAAATTCGTCTCCCGCGACGTCGTCGACAGCATGGCCTTTGCCGGGTTCCTTGCCCCGGGCGAGAAGGTCCTCGACGTGGGAACCGGCGGGGGCGTGCCGGGGGTGCTGCTGGCGATTCTCCGCCCCGATCTTGTGGTGTGGCTTTCCGAATCCGTGGGTAAGAAGGTCCGGGCAGTGGCCGACATCGTCCAGCGGCTGGGGCTTGCCGTGCCGGTGATTGCGGGCCGGGCGGAGGACCTCTTGGGGCCGTCGGAGTTCAACACACTGGTGGTCCGGGCGGTCGGCACGCTGCGGCGGCTGCTGGAGTGGTTCCGGCCGCACTGGGGGAGTTTCGACCGGCTCCTGGTCCTCAAGGGTCCGGCTTGGGTCGAGCAACGGGGAGAAGCCCGGCACTATGGGCTGTTCCAAGGCTTGGCCCTCCGCAAACTCACGAGCTACCCGATGCCGGGGACGCAGTCGGAGAGCGTGCTCCTGCAAATCTGCCCGAAGGACCGGCTGGCCGACGACAAGACCTGCCGGCTCCGGCAGGTGGAGTAGCTATCAGCTTTCAGCAGTCAGCTATCAGCAATCAGCCGAGTCGGCCGGGGCAACGCCCTAGCCTACTTCCCGATAGCTGACGGCTGAGAACTGATAGCTGAAAGCTGATAGCCGACCCCGAACCGGCTTCTCAGAAGGAATCCTCAAGAAAACTTTCGGAAGCCCTCTTGACAAGATCGAGCAACCGTACTAATACTACTAGTACAGTTGCGAGGTGCCCATGGAATTCCGGATTGACCCGTCGAGCCGGCTGCCGATCTGGCGGCAACTCACCAAGCAGCTCCGCGAGGCGGTTGCCCGCGGGCGGCTTGCCCCGGAGGAGCGGCTCCCCTCGGTCCGGGAGCTTTCCCGGACCCTGATCGTCAATCCGAACACTGTCGCGCGGGTGTACACCGAGCTGGAGCGGGAGGGGGTCCTGAACACGCGGCCCGGTCTGGGGGTGTTCGTCGCCCGGCCCAAGGCCGAATTGACCAAGCGGGTCCGCAAGGAGAGGCTCCAGGAGATGCTCGACCACTTCCTCACCGAAGCGGTCCACTTGGGCTTCTCGGCCGACGAAGTGGTAAGCCTGGTGACCGAGCAGGCCAAGCAGTTCCAGTGGCACGCGCAGGGCTCTTGACGAGAAAGAGGGAGTCATGGCCGACGTGATTGCGACGCACCGCCTGACGAAGTACTACGACGGCCGCCCCGCGGTCGACGCCCTCGACCTCCGCGTCC
This sequence comes from uncultured Planctomycetaceae bacterium, assembly GCA_964354135.1. GTDB lineage: Bacteria > Planctomycetota > Planctomycetia > Pirellulales > Thermoguttaceae > CAYGZA01. The sequence continues at coordinate 7,862 of CAYGZA010000024.1, read as the reverse complement.
CGCAAGGTTCCGTCTACGGGCTCTTGGGCCGCAACGGGGCCGGAAAATCGACCGCCATCAAGATGCTCCTCGGAATGGTCCACCCCGACTCCGGCCGGGCGGAGCTGTTCGGGGAGGACTGCGGCCGGCTCCGCCCCGAAACCCGCTCCCGGATCGCCTACCTGGCCGAAGGCCATCCGCTCTACCGCTGGATGACCGTCGGCGAGGCGGTCCGGTTTGCCAGGGCGTTCCATCCGACCTGGAACGACAAGCTCCTGGAGCAGATCCTCGACCATTTCGAGCTCTCGCGGCGGGCGAAGATCCGCCGCCTCTCCAACGGCCAGCGGGCCCAGGTTTCTCTGGCCATTGCCGTGGCCCCGGAGCCGGAGCTGCTGATCCTCGACGATCCGACGCTCGGCCTGGACGCCGTCGTGCGCCGCGATTTCCTCGGCTCGCTGATTCAGATCATCCAGCGCCGCGGCCGCACCATTCTCTTCAGCTCGCACGTCCTGGGCGACGTGGAGCGGGTCGCCGACCGGATCGGGATCCTGGTCAACGGCGTCCTGCGGGTCGATTGTCCCACCGAGCACTTCAAGGACTCGATCCGCAAGCTGGCGTTGGAGTTCGCCGGCGAGCCGCCGGAGTTTCCGTCTTGCCCCGGGCTGGTGAGCAGTTGCCGGATGGGCCACAAGCGGGAGGTCGTGATCGTCGGCTACAACGACGAGCACCGCCGGCTGGCGGAATCGCTCGCGCCCCGCACGCTGGACGTGATCGAGCTGAACCTGGAAGACGCCTTCATCGAGTACACCCGCGGGCCGCGCCGCGCGCTGCCCATCTTCGTGGAGGAAAAGCCCGATGCTGCGAGCGATGGTCTCCAAGGAGCTGCGTGAGACGCTCCCCGTGGTTGCCGCCGGACTGGCCGTCTACTTGCTCGTGGTGGCCAGTTGCACGGGCTTCAACGTCAACTACGTGGGATTCTACCTCCTGCCGTGGTATCTCGGCGGCGCCAGCGGGATTCCGTTCCTGGACGGGTCGTTTCTGCAGACGTACTGGCTGGTTTCGGCGGCCTTGGCCATCGGGCTCGCTCTGCGCCAGACGCTGGGGGAGTCGGCCCGCGGCACGTGGCTCTTGCTGTTGCACCGCCCGGCCGGCCGGTGCCGACTCGTCGGCATGAAGCTGGTGGTTGGGGCCGCCGTGTATCTGGCGTGCGCGGCCGCTGCCATCCTGCTTTACGCCTGGTGGGCCGCGACCCCGGGCACGCACGCCAGCCCGTTCCAATGGTGGATGACCGCGCCGGTCTGGCAACTGGGGATCTCAATGGTCGTCGTCTACTTCGGCGGATTCCTAAGCGGGATTCGTCCGGGCCGTTGGATCGGGACAAGGCTGCTGCCGCTGGCGGCCGCAGGGCTCCTGGTCTTCTTCATCCAGGCGGCTCCTCAGTGGTGGCCGTTGGGACTGGCCGCGGTTGCGCTTTCGGCGGCGTTGCTGGCGGTCCTGATCTTCTTCGTGGCGAGCGAGCGGGACTACTGATGACGGGGGAAGCCATGTTCACGCGACGCGAGATTCTCCGGCCCCTGGGTCTGGCGGCGTTCCTGGCCGTCGGGGCGGGCATTGTCTGGGCCTTCGCCCTGAACATCGCCCAGCGGTGTTTCCAGGCATTCGCGCCGGGAACCCAGATGAGCGAGCGCCTCCAGGTTGGAAGCGACGGCAAAGTTCTTATCAGCGCCTACTACTACGCCCCCTATCGTATGGACGTCTACCGGACGCTGGACGGCGAGGAGTTCCGCCTGCCATTGGTCTATGGATTCCTGATGGGTGCGGAGTTGCCGGGCCCGCGCAGCCCGTACGCGCCGACCACGCCCTTCGCGGTCGCCCAACGGCGCATGATGGCTTGCTCCGACCTCCGCCGCCCTCCCACCTTCTGGTACTTCATCCACGACGGGAAGCCCCAAGGCGGCGGGTACTTTGCCGGCTTTCACGCCGAGTCGAAGCGGCTGGTCGGCTACCTCGGCCGCGCGGGGTTTCGGGAGGAGCCGCCGCCGGACGACGAGCGGTTTCCAGTCGACCTGCGCCTGGTGCAGAACGGAGCCGCCTTTCCCGGATACGAGATGTGGGGCCGCGAGCCCCGCGATCTCTACGTGTCTCGCGAGGACCTGGAGGGCCCGAATGCCGGAAAGGTCATGATGCTCTCGGACGGCCGGCTCCTGGAAATCGACCTCCGTGCCGGGGCGGTTCGTACCTTGCTGGAGTCGCCGGGTCTCATGGCGGTCAACCTCGTGAGCCGGCCCAAGCCGCCCGATGCCAAACCCGGCGCCAAGCCCGATGCCGGCCAACGCGAGCCTCCGAAACCGCAACCCTTGCCGGCGGCCGTCCGGAGTCCGGACCGGGTGCTGGTCCGCGATGAGCCGGCGGGCAAGTGGCTCACGTACCCCATCCCGGCCGAGATCCGCGATCTCTATTTCACGTTCCACATCTTGCCCGGCGATCAGGTCCTGTTCATTGCGACGCGGCAGTTCCCGGACAAGAGCCCCCGCGAGGAAATCCTCTGGGTGGATGCCGCAGGCAAAGTCACGCGGCGCGAAGAGGTGGTCCTGGCAAGCCGACTCGCACCGCTTCCGCCGAAACGGCGTATGTGGATGGCGGCCTTGACTGCACCGGCGCCGATTGCCGTCGCGGTGCAGGCGACCGTGGTAGAGCCGCTGGGCAGCGTGCGTGACGGCTTTGCAGCCGGTTACCCCAGCGCGCTGGCGGATTGGTTTGCCATCGGGTGGCTGCCGTTTGCGGCGGTGTGCGCTCTAAGCGGCGCGCTCGCCTGGCTGACCTGGCGCCGGCAGCGCACCGACGTGTTGCCCTGGACGCCCGTTTGGGTGACCTTCGTGCTGGTCGGAGGGGTCCCGGCATTCCTCGGGTACTTCTTCCATCGCCGCCGAGCCGTGCGGGAGCCGTGCCCGGCCTGCAACCGCAGGGTCCCGCGGGATCGAGACGCTTGCACCCACTGCGGAGCGGCATTCCCCGCCCCGGCGCCCAAGGGAATCGAGGTCTTTGCGGCGTGACGCTGCCACCGCCGGCCGCGGCAGAACAAGGCAAGCTAAGCCGACACCAACCAGGACATGGCAAACAGGATCACGAACACCACCGCCATGAAGGTGACGACGAGCACCCCGATCCGCACGGAGTGCTCGAGGATCGGGACCACCTCTTCGTGCCGGGTCGCTGCATAGACCAGGCTCACTGTGACGACCAGCGGCAGGGCGTACCAAAGGTAATTGATCCCGGCGGCAGCTAAGAGTAGCGGGTGCATGGCGGCTAGTCCTGTGTCCCCTCGTCGTCCTGTTTTGCGTCCTCTTCTTCCTTCTTGTCGGCGTGCGGGAAGATGGGGCCGCCCCAGGCGTCGTAGATCGCCAGGAGGTTCAACAGTCCGGCGACCATCGTGTAGACCGTCCCCAGCTCGAAGAAGCCCCGGAGCTTCAGACTCAACTCGTCGAGCGTGAACTGGCCCGCGCTGTGCCTGGCCTCGGCGTCCCACTGGGCCCCCGCTTCCGGCACAGGAGGGGCCATGAAGCCGCCCCATAGCGGCGGCTTGCCGTTCCGCGCCCGGGTAGCCTGAACGAGGGCGGGAAGGGCCGGAAGCCCGATCCCCACCTGGCACAGGTACGGAAGCCGCATGTCGTCGTCGCGCCACGCGACGTACACGACTCGGGCCCACCCGACCTCCGAGTTCCCCCCCAAATAGCACCCATACAAATACGTCCCCATGAGGCAAACGAAGAACAAGATCGCCTTGGCCGTCCGGCCTTGATACAAGTGGCCCAGGCCCGGGACGAACCAGGCAAGAAATGCCGCCAGGATGGGGTCTCTCAGGACAATCGTGCCTTCGGGCAGGGATTCGGCAGGCTGACTCACGCGTTGGTTATCCCCCGTTCGCTGGATTTTCGGTGGCCCCGACGGGCCGTCCAGGCTATTCTAGTACCCCCGGGCGGCAGTGCCAGGGCAGTTGCCGAGCGACTCGCAATACTGCCGGACGCGGAGCACATTCTCCGGAGGGGTCTCGTAAGGCAGCGCCCCGGTGCCCAGGCAGACGTTCTCCCGCCCGGCCAACAGCCCCACGACCCGGTCCACCTCGGCGCGGATTTCCTCCCAACTGCCGTGGACCAGGATCCACGGAGAGGTATTCGCCCGAACGCGGACGTCCTTGCGGTCCCGGATCTTCTCCATGAAGGCCCGCTGGTCGGTCTCGATCGGGCAGATGACGTAGCCGGTGCCGGTCTCGAGGATCGCGTCGAGGATGGGGGTGGTGTCGCCTCCCAGGATGCAGGGGACCGGATGGCCGACGACGGCCGCCGTCTGCTCGATGATCCGCTTCAGGGCCGGCAGCTCCACCCGGCGGAACATCCCCGGGGACAGAAGCGGCGGGGCGGCGGCCGACTCGAAAAAGGCGATGTCCAGCCCGGCCGCGTGGACCGCCCGGCAGAACTCCACTTGCCCCTGGACCAGCGACTCCAGCGCCGCGGCCACCTCATCCGGCTGCGCGAGGGCCTCGCACAAGAGCGTCTCAAAGCCGACCAGACTGCTGGCGATCGAGAAGGGCCCGCTCAGCGGCACCCGCACGTCGGCCTCGGCGAACTCCCGGGCCAGGCGCCGGGCGACCTCGATCACCATGGGGATGCGGCCTGCCCGCTCGGGATTCAAGGGGCGGAGTCGCCTCAGGTCCGCCGCCGAGCGGCAGATGGGCCGGGTGATCGCGGGGATGCCGGCCCCGTGCGGCCTCTCGATCGCGCCGCCGTAGGCCTCCGCTTCGAGATTGTAGATGTCGATCCCCACCACCACGGGCCGGTGCCGGTAGCGGCGGTACGCCTCGGCATGCCCCTCGTACATGAGTTCCGCGTCGCGCGACACCTCCCACGGCGTCCGCCCGATCAGAAACGCGGCGTGCTCGTAGACCGAGGGAGAGAAATCCATGGGCAGTGGCCGGGGTTGGGGGTGGGGATCAGGCACCGGCGGCGGCAACCCTTGGGATCATGCCCAACAGCGTCTGCGGCGTCTCGTAGAGAATCGCCCGGGCGATCGCCAGCGCGTCGTCGCGGGAGTATTGGCCCTGGTCGATTTTCTGCGCCAGCACCTGGGCCAGTTGTTTGCGAATGAGGACTGCCTTGCCGTAGGTCCACTCGACCACGTAGGCGTCGGAGAAGAAGCCGACCTGCTTATTGACCGGCAGCATGTCCAGGCGCTCGGCGATGACCTGGCGGATCGCGTCGGGGAAGAAGTTGTGCCACCAGTAGCCCGCCAGGCTGAGGTTGGGGAGCTCGCGGGCCAAGGTCGAGAGCGACTGGTTGGCGTGGCGGCTGGCGAGGAATGCCTGGAATCGCAAGCCCGGATGGCGGCCCACCATCTCGGCCAACTGCCGGATGGTACGCTGCGACAGGCGGCTGGCGGTCTCGAAGGGGAGCGGCTCGGCCCCGAGGCTGAACTGGAAGACGATCCGGTCGCCCTGCTTTTCCAGCGCGGTCAGAAACGCCTCGTTGATGTAGGAGGCGTAGATGTCGCGCTCTTCGGGCCCGGCTTGCGGCCGCCGGGAGAGGGCCCGGGCCATCGCGTCATCGCTTACCGGCCGGAAGTCGATGTCGGTCGAGAGGTGCGTGGCCGTGGCGAGGACTTGATCGTAGGGGATGGCATTCACGTAATGGGCAACGGCGGCGTGGACGTCGTCGAGCGTGCCGATCGTGCGCTCCGTGGGCGGGTGCGGGCCGGCGCCGATCGGCGACGGGCTCTCCGGCGTGCGGCTCCAGCAGCGCTCCAGCTCGTAAAGGGCCGTGTCGAACTCGCCCCACTGCGACCGCGTGAAGAAGCCCCATTCCAGGGCATATTGCAGCCGGTCATCGTCTTCGCCCGAGCCGCGGCGGGCGAGTTCCGTCCCCGTCCGGCGGATGTTGAGGCAATCGAGGACCGCGTGATGCCGGGCGCGGTCGTCGGCCCGCTCGCGGATCGCGCCGTCCAGCCGCCGCCAGTTGTCGCCGGTGATCGGCTCCCGCCAGTCGTAAAGGTCCCGCAAAATGACCCGCACAGCCCAGAATGAACTCGTGTTGCGGACAAGCGGCAGGTACGGGATCGCTTCTTCGAGGCGGGCGTGGGCCTCTGCGTCGGTCGGCCAGCCCGGATACTGGGTGAGCCGGGCGCCGCTGGGACATCCGGCCGCGTAGAAGTCGCTAATCACCATGTGATAAAGGAGGACGTCGTGCAATCCGCGGGCCCCCAGCCGGCCGCCCACGAGGTGCGTGTGGACGTCCAGCATGGGGATTTCGCCCAGGGCGTGCTCGATGTCCTCCGCCAGCGTCTTCCGGTTCACGGGGCGTGTTTCCTTTCCTGCAAGAAGGCCTCGACCGCCGGGCGCGTGGGGATGCCCGCTTGCCCGCCGCGCCGGGTGGCCTTCAAAGCGGCGGCCGCTGCGGCAAACTCCATGCGCGCGGGCACGTCCAGCCCCCGGGCCAGCGCCGAGGCATAGGCCCCGTGAAAGACGTCGCCGCAGCCGGTGGTGTCGACCGCTTTCACGGCAAACGCCGGCTGATGGCGCGGCCGCTGGGGATCGTCGGCAGTCACGTACCAGCACCCGTCGGCCCCGCAAGTGACGGCCGCCACGTGCCGGTCCGGGGTCCAGAGTTTTCGTGCGGCCTCCGGGGGATCGCTGCGGCCGGTCAACTGCGCGGCGAAATCCCGCGAGACGATCAGGTGATCGACCAGGGCCAGGAGACCGTCGAACCCGGGAGCCTGGTCGCTCTCCAGGTCCGCCACGACGGGAATCCCCGCCTGCCGAGCCACCCGGGCTCCGCGCGTCATCCCTTCCGTCCCGAGGTGATCCACAAACAGGACCCGGCACGCGCGGAGGAGGTCTTCTTCCGGCCAGCCGGGCTCGGCCCCGACAAACCCCTCCAGGCTATAGAGGATGGTCCGCGTGCTGCGGCCTTCATCGACGATGATGATCGCGTGGACCGGCCGGGCCTCGGGACGCCGCCGTGCGTACTGCGTATCGACCCCTTCCTCCGCAAACCGGGCGAGGACGAAGCGCGATAGCTCGTCGTCCCCCAGCACGCCCGCAAACGCGCAGCGCGAGCCCAACCGCGCCGCCGCAACCAGGGCGGTAGCCGTCAGCCCGCCGCAATGCCGCTCGCGCCTCTGGATCGGCACCTTGCTGTCGGCCGCCGGATACGCGGCCACGTACAGAAGATCGTCGATCGCCGCGCAGCCCAAGCCGAGCACGTCGTAAAGACAACTCATAGCGGCCAACGTGGCACATGCGGCCCGGGGTGTCAAGGTCCCGGTCGATGGGTGGTCGCATGGGTTTGCAGCGGGCGTGGGGACTTGGTATTCTGATGCAGGTGAACGGTTATTCCATCAATGTCAACGCCCGAAGCCCAGGGGTTGCAGCCCGCGGGCTTTGACCAGGAAACGGCGGTGCGCAGTGAAGATCGTGGAAAAACCCTGGGGCCGGGAACTTTGGATTGCCCACACCGATAAGTACGCCCTGAAGATCATCGAGATCAAGAAGGGGACTCGCTCCAGTCTCCAGTACCACGTGAACAAGCACGAGCACCTTTACGTGGATTCCGGCGTCGCCCAGGTGGAGTGGGAAAACGAGCGGGGCGAGATGGAAACCCTGACGCTCAAGCCCGGCGAGGTGATCGAAAACAAGCCCGGGCGGAAACACCGCTTGACGGCCGCCGAGGACCTGCGGCTGATCGAAGTCAGCACGCCGGAGCTGGATGACGTGGTGCGGATCGCCGACGATTACCGGCGCGAGGGGACGTCGGAGCCGTAGAGGGGAGCTTTCAGCAAGCAGCTTTCAGCTATCAGCGGCCAAGTGTCAGTAATTCAAGGTCGGCCCTATACTG
>CAYGZA010000023.1:0-34785 GCA_964354135.1 uncultured Planctomycetaceae bacterium | reverse complement strand
CGTTGACGAAAACCTTTATGGAGTCGGTGGTTATGACTATTTGAACGGTATTGGGACTAGGGGCGAGGGGCGAGGGGCGAGGGGTTAGAGAAGGCGTTTCCGTGATTGTCGCTTGGAATAGTCTCCGGCCTGCCCCATCAACTGCTGCCTCTGCATTCCGACTTCCGACTTCCCAATCCCGGATGCCAGCCGCCCGTGCATGAAATCGCCATCGTCGATGCCCTGATCGAACAGGTGCAAAGCGAAGTTCGGCAGGCCGGCGCCAACGGCCGGGTGACGCGCGTGGCGCTGGCGGTGGGCCGGCTTTCGGGCGTCAATCCCCACTCGCTCCGCTTCGCGTTGGACCTGCTTGCCCGGGGAACCGTGCTGGAATCCGCGCGGATCGACATCGCCGAGCCTCCGGCCGTTTGCTGCTGTGCGGCCTGCGGCCGGAGGACGGAGATCGACGACCTGGAGGTCTGTTGTCCCCGCTGTGCCAGTGACGACGTCTCGATCCAAGGGGGCCGCGAGCTGCTCCTGGAGTCGATCGAGCTGGAGGAGGAGCAGTGAAATGAAGATCGTCGCCGCCAAGAAAATCCTCAAGGCCAACGAGCAGCTTGCCGCGGAGAACCGGGCGAAGCTCAGCGCGGCGGGCGTGTTCGGCGTGAATCTCGTCGGCTCGCCCGGCTGCGGCAAGACGACCCTCCTGGAAGCCCTCTTCGGCCCACGCGGGCTCAAGGGCCGGCTGGCCCCGGCGGTCATCGAGGGCGACGTCGCCGGCTCGATCGACGCCCAGCGCATCGACGCCCTTGGGATTCCCGTCGTCCAGATCAACACCGACGGGGCCTGCCATCTGGACGCCAGCATGGTTGCCGCCGCCGAGGGAGACCTCGATCTTCAGGCGGTCCAGCTCCTGGTGATCGAGAACGTCGGGAACCTGGTCTGCACCGCCGGGTTCGACCTGGGCGAACACCTCCGCGTCGCCGTGCTCAGCGTCACCGAGGGCGACGACAAGCTGGTCAAGTACCCGGCCATCTTCCAGGGGTCGCACGTCCTGGCGATCACCAAGATCGACCTCTTGCCGCACACCAATTTCCGCGCCGAGCGGGTGATCGCCGACATGAAGCGGCTGGCCCCGTCGGCAACGGTCTTCCAGGTCTCGGCCCTCCGCGGCGACGGCATCCCCGCGCTGGCCGACTGGCTGGCGGAGCGGTGTGCTGCGGACTGCAAGTAGCAGGCGCGGGGGGATCGTCGCTCGGCGGCCGGAGGGACAGAACCTGCGGGAAAGGACAACCAGCGGGCCCCCCACCCTACCCCGAAGACGGCAGAGTTGGTACCCTAGGGTTGCTCGACGGACACGATCATCCGTTCCAAGAGAGAGTCGTTCAGGATGCCTCTTACAGACTATCTTGGAGCCGTTCAGAACGCACTCGCTGCGGGAAACGCAACGGAGCACACCCATCGCCCCGCTCTCAAGGCGTTCCTGGAGTCCCTTGGCGGGAACGTCACGGCCACCAACGAACCGCGACGAGAGGAGTGCGGCGCCCCCGATTACGTGGTTTCCGTTCGCACCAAGCACGGTCCGCTCACCATTGGCTACGTGGAGGCCAAGGATGTGGGCGCCCACCTCGACGAAGTTGAGCGGTCCGAGCAACTGAGCCGCTATCGCAAGTACCTTTCCAACCTCGTGCTGACGGATTACCTCGAGTTCCGCTGGTACGTGGAAGGCGAGCCGCGCGCGGGGGCGCGTTTGGGGCGCGTTGGGAGAGGCGGCAGGATCGCCCGCGACGAAAAGGGGGCCGCGGCTGTCGAGCAATTGTTGCGTGCGTTCCTCGAGCACCAACCGGCCGACATCGCCAGCCCGCAGGATCTCGCCGGGCGCATGGCCCGCCTGACGCACATGATGCGGGACATCATTGTGGCCGCGATTCAAGGCGGGCGGGAATCCGAGATGCTGTGCGATCTGCGGTCGGCGTTCGCCCAGACGCTCATCCCCGATCTGGACCAGCCGGAGAAGGCGGCCGAATTCGCCGACATGTACGCGCAGACGATCGCCTATGGGCTCTTCGCTGCGCGGTGCAATCATCGGGGGCCGGAGGTCTTTCGCCGCGTCGGCGCGGCTGCCGAAATCCCCCGCACCAATCCGTTCCTGCGCCGGCTCTTCGAGACCATCACCGGCTCTGACCTGGACCAGGAGCCCTACGCCGGTTTCGTCGAGGATCTCGCGGACCTGCTGGCCCGGGCCGACATGGGCGCGGTCCTGGAGCACTTCGGCAGGCGGACCCGCCGCGAAGACCCGGTGGTACACTTCTACGAGACGTTCCTGGCCGCCTACAATCCGCAACTCCGCGAGACCCGGGGCGTGTACTTCACGCCCGAGCCCGTGGTCTCCTTCATCGTCCGCTCGGTTGATCATTTGTTGAAGACGGAGTTCAATTGCCCGGACGGATTGGGCGATACCTCCACCTGCCAGATCGAGCGCCAACGGCGGGATGGAAAAACCCAGCGCCAGGTGTCGCCGCGGGTGTTGATCCTGGACCCCGCGTGCGGCACGGGCACGTTTCTCTATGCCGTGGTCGATCACGTCCGCGAGCAATTCATGGCCCGCGGGGACGCCGGGATGTGGTCGGGCTACGTGAGGGACCACCTGCTGCCGCGGCTATTCGGCTTCGAGCTCTTGATGGCCCCCTACGCCGTGGCCCACTTCAAGCTCGGGATGCAACTGGCCGGGCAGGATCTCCCCTCCGACGCCTTGCGGCAGGAGTGGGCGTACGACTTTGCCGGCGGCGCTGAGGACCGGCTCCGCGTGTACCTGACCAATACTCTGGAGGGAGTCGAGCACGAGATTCAGCAGCTTCTCGGCCTTTACCGGATCATCTCCGACGAGGCCAATGCCGCCCGCGAGGTCAAGCGCGATCTGCCGATCATGGTCGTTTTGGGCAATCCGCCCTACTCGGGCCACTCTGCCAATCGGAGCTGGATCGCGAGGAACGGCCGGCGGGAGCCGACGTTCATCGGCGGTCTGATCCAGGATTACCAGCGTGTGGACGGCGAGCCGCTGGGCGAGCGCAATCCGAAGTGGTTGCAGGACGACTACGTCAAGTTCATCCGCTGGGGGACCTGGCGGATCGAGCGGACCGGCTGCGGCATCCTGGCCTTGATTACCAATCACGGGTATCTCGACAACCCCACGTTCCGCGGCATGCGCGAGAGCCTCATGGCGGCGTTTGACGACATCTACATCCTCGATCTTCACGGCAGCGTGAAGAAGAAGGAGACGGCCCCCGACGGGTCGAAGGATGAGAACGTCTTTGACATCCAACCGGGCGTCGCCATTGGTGTCTTCGTCAAGCGGCCCGGCGCTGCAAAGAAGAAACCCGCCACGGTGCGGCACGTTCACCTGCGGGGACCTCGGGAGATTTGGAAGCCACGCGCCGGCGGCCGGCGGGAACTCGCCGGCGGCAAGCACGCCTTCCTGCTCGAGCATGACCTCGCGACCGCGAAATGGAAGGTCCTCAAGCCGCGGAGTCCTTTCTACCTGTTCGTGCCGCAGGATGTGCGCTTGCGCCAAGAATACGAGGCGTGCTGGAAGATTACCGCGATGATGCCGGTCAACGTGCTGGGCTTTCAGACACACCGGGACCATTTCGCGATCGACCTTGATGCGGAAGCGTTGGAAAGGCGCATTGCCGAAATGCGCGACAAGCGGATCAGCGATCACGATCTTGCGGAAAAGCACGATCTGAAAGACAACCGCGACTGGCACCTGGCGGAAGCCCGCGACGCCCTTCGCGGCGATGCCAGTTGGCGCGATCATCTGCTCCAATGCCTGTACCGGCCGTTCGATCGGCGCGCCTGCTATTTCAGTCCTGTCGTGATGGACTTCCCGCGCCGCGAGTTGCTGACGCACGTTGCACGAAAGGAAAACTACTGCTTGGGGCTCGGGCGTCAGGGGCTTGCCGTCAACGATCCGCAATGGTCCCTGGTGACAGTTTCACGGGATCCGGTAGACGCGAATGTCTTCCGGCGCGGCGGCGTCAATCTGTTTCCGCTGTTTCTATATCCCAATCCGGACAGGAACGGTGAGTTCTTCGCCAACGGCACGGCGCGCCACGCCAATCTGAGCCCTGAGTTCCTCGCGGACATCAGGACACGCTTGCGCCTGTCCTTTGTTGCGGATGGGTGCGGCGATTTGAAGAAGACGTTCGGCCCGGAGGACGTGCTGCACTACGGGTACGCGGTGCTCCACAGTCCCACGTACCGCCAGCGCTATGCCGAGTTCCTCAAGATCGACTTCCCTCGCGTCCCGCTGACCTCGGACCTGCGGCTCTTCCGCAAGCTGTGTGGACTTGGGGGGGAACTCGTGGCCCTGCACCTGCTGGAATCCGCCGGACTCTCTCCGTCGCATTTCATCACCCGCTACCCCATTCCGGGCGACAACGTCGTCGAAAAAGGACACCCGAAGTACCTGGCCCCCGGAGAGCCGGCTCCCGGCACGGGCAAGCCGTTGCGCCAAGGCCGGGTCTACGTCAGCAAGGAGGACCCGGCACAGGACAAGAAGGGGCAGCACTTTGAGGGCGTTCCTCCAAGAGTCTGGGAATTCCACATCGGCGGCTACCGGGTGTGCGAGAAGTGGCTGAAGGACCGCCGCGGGCGGCAACTTTCCTTCGAGGACCTTACCCACTACCAGAAGGTCATCGTTGCCATCCAAGAGACCATTCGGCTGATGGAGGAGATCGACGCCGCCATCCCGAAATGGCCGCTGGGGTAAACAGCAAAAGGCTGCGGTTGGGTGGCAACGGGAGGTTGCCTACGAGAGTTGAGCTCGGGCCGGCAAGCAGGCCGTGCCACGCGTCCGTGCCGGTGGTGCAGCGTGCAGCTATTGTTTTGGCGGAGTCGCCTTGGGGTGGGAGCAGCCGGGCCCACTTGCGTCACGGCTTGGCCGCCGGCTTGCCGCCCGGCGCGGCGGGCTTTGCCTTCGCTCCGGCGAAGTCGCCGGCAACGGCAATGACCAGATTCTTCGGGTTGACGTACTTCCGGAAAGCGGCCGAAACCTGGTCGGGCTCAAGCGCGCGGATCTTCTCCTCCAGCTCCGCCTCGTACTTCATGGTCCGGCCGGCATACAACTGGGCGACGAGTGCGCCGGCGAGCACGCCGTCCTGCGCGCGGCTCATGCTCCGCTGCTTCAAGAGCGAGTTCCGCTCCCGCGCGAGCTCGTCGGCCGTGACCCCGTCCGCCGCGAGTCGCCGGACCTCCTCGGCGATGGCGTCCTTGGCTCTTGGGACGTTTGCCGGATTGCAGATCGCGCGGAGCCTGAGGCGGGCATCCGGGTCCAAGGGCCGCGCCAAGAGCGAGGCCCCCACGCCGTACGAGAGGCCCTCTTTTTCGCGGACCCGCTGCCACATCCGCGATGCCGGAGAGCCGCCGAGGATGCGGCCGGCCATCGCCAGCGCGGGATAATCGGGGTGCGCATCGGTCATCGCTATGGCGAGCCCCGCTTCGTAGACGGCGTTGTCCTTGTCGGGGGTCTCGATGCTCTCGATCGCTCCGGGCACGCCCTCCGGTGCGCGGCGAGTGATCCGCGCATAGGGCATCGGCGCCTTCCATCCCGCGAGGATCGACTCGAGGCGCGAGAGAACCTGGGCCGGCTCGAAGTCGCCCACGACGGCCACCTGCGCCGCCTGGGCACCCACGTATCGCCCGTACAGATCGCCGAGCTGGGCGAGCTTGAGGTTCCGGAGCTGCTCGATCTCCTCTTCCACCGTGGGCTGGTAGCGGACGTCGTCCTTCGGATAGGGGCCGAGCTTGCGGTCCAGGGCGCGCCCGGCCAGCGTGGCCGGATCGCGCTGGACGGATTCCACCGAGGCCAATGCCTCTCGCCTGAGGATCTCGAATTCGGCCTCGGCCAGGGCCGGCTCGCGGAGGACTTGCCGCAGCAGGTCCAACGCCCCGGCGAGGTGCTGCTTGGGGGCCTGGAGCGTCCACTGCACGGTGCCCTCGCTGCCCGTGGCGCGGAGGGTCGCCTCGTGCTTTTCCAGGGCATCCTTCAACTGTTGGCGCGAGAGCTTCCGCGTGCCCCGCGCCATGAGCTCGGGCAGCATCTCGACCGCCGCGGCCATGCCCCTCAGGTTCTCCTCGTTGCCGTAGTGCAGGGCCAGCCGCACGACGACCATCTCCTGGCGGCTCTTCTTGGGCAAAAGGGCCACGCGGATGCCCCCGGGCAGCTCCTGCCGCGCGATGCGGGCCTCGAGCTTCATCGGGTCGGGATCCAGTTGCTCGCCGGCGGCAACGGCCTCGCGGCCCTTGTAGTCCTTGACGACCGCCGCGACGTCGGGCGCGGCCGGGATCGGGGTCCGATCCGCCTCCTTGGTCGGCACGTAGATCCCCACGGTCCGGTTGCTCGCCCGGAGGTACTTCTTGGCCGCTTCGTGGACGTCCTTGGGAGTGAGCTTCTCCATGCGATCGCGGAAGACGAAGAAGAGCCGCCAGTCGCCCTGGGCCGCCCACTGGCTCAGGGCGACGGCCAGTTGTTCGCTATTGGCCAGGGCCCGGCGCCGCTCGGCCGCGAATCGCGTCTTCACGCGGGCTACGTCCTCTTCGGTGACGCCGTTCTGGATCAGGCGGTCAACCGTTTCCAGCAGGATGCGGTGGACCTCGTCGCGCGACTGGTCCGCGCGGACCCCCGCCAGGAACATCAGGTAGCCGGGGTCGTACATGGCCCGGGCGAAGCCGCCGACCCAGGAGGCCTTCTTCGTCTCCACCAGGGCCTTGTGCAAGAGCCCGCTGGGCGTGTCGCCGAGGATCTCCTCGACGGCCCGGACGGCGGCGGACTCCTCGTGCCGCCCGGCGGGCACGTGGAAGAGGAGTGCGACGATGCCGACGTCCCCGACGCGCCGCAGCGTGACCGTCCGCTCGCCGTCCTGCGGCGGCTCCTCCGTGTAGGTCGCCTCCAGCTTGCGCTTGGGACGCGGGATCGCCCCGAAGTGCTTCTGGACGTGCTCCAGGGCCTTGGCTTGATCGAACCGTCCCGCAACGACCAGGACCGCGTTGTCGGGCTGGTAGTGCTTCTGGTAGAAGCGGCGGAGGCTCTCGGCCGGGACCCGTTCCACGTCGGTGCGGTTGCCGATCGTGGGCTTGCCGTAGTTGTGCCACTCGTAGGCGACGCCCACCATGCGTTTGAGAAGAACGCCGGAAGGATCGTTCTCGTCCATCTCGAATTCGTTCCGCACCACGGTCATCTCCGTGGCGAGGTCTTCGGCCTTAATGGGGCAGTTCACCAGCCGGTCGGCCTCGAAGCGAACGGCGAACTCCAGGTTCTCATCGCCGGCGGGCAAGGTCTCGAAGTAGTTCGTGCGATCCTCGCTGGTGCTGCCGTTGTACTTGGCCCCCCGCTCGGTGAAGAGCTTGTCGGGGGCCGGGTGCGACGCCGTGCCCTTGAAGAGCATGTGCTCCAGGAGGTGGGCCATGCCTCCCTCGCCGTAGCCCTCGTGCCGCGAGCCGACCAGCACGGTCAGGTTCACGGTGACCGTGGGCCGCGCGGGATCGGGGAACAAGAGCAGCCTGAGCCCGTTATCCAGGGCATACTCGGTGATCCCCTCGACCGACGTCACCTGCACGGGCGCCGCGGCCAGACTGCCGGCCACCACGACGATCCACACCAGCGCCGCAAGACCGCGCCGCCTCAAGATGCTCTGCATCGCGAGTTCCTCCGACGGGATACACTGAGTTACGGTTTCTTTTCCTTGCCCGCAATGGCGTACAGGTGCTTCCAGGTGGCCACGTAGAGCACGCCGTTGGCGGCCGCGGGGCTACTGAGAATCTTGTCGTGCATGCGGATCTGGCTTAGGACCTTGGGCTCTTTGCCGAGGGCGAATACCCAGAGCGTCGGCCGCCCGCCCGTGCCCACGTAGAGTTTCCCGTCTGCCGCCAGCGGCGAGGCGGGGCTGTGCGGGCCGATGTCGAAGGTCCAATAGACTTGACCGGTCTCGGCGTCGAAGCAGTGGAGCTTGCCCCAGAAGTCGTGGAGATACACCAGCCCGTCGGCGATGGCCGGAGTAGCAGCGGTCGAGCCCATCTTGAACGACCAGCGGATGCCGGTGCGGGTGACGTCGCCGGTCTTGGTGGCGTCGAGCGAGACCAGCCACCCGAGCTTCATGTTGTGGAACGGCTCCTGCGTAAGCGGCACGTAGAGCCGACCGCCGTGGAAGACGCACATCCCCGTCACTTCGAAGGACCGGGAGTCGTGCTGGTGGTCAAACACCACGCGGTCCTGGGTTTGGGCCTCCGGCTGGCCGTTGAACTTCCAGACGGTCTTCAGCGCGAGCGGCTTGCCGGGCGGGGCCGCCGCATCGAGGGCCTCGACGCCGTACACGTGACCATTCCCGCAGCCCAGAAAGACCATGTCCCGGCCGTGTACCTTGCCGAGGCTCGGCGAGCACCACTGGCCGTGGGTGATGTCGGGCCCGATGCGGAAGTCGTCCTTGGCCACGAGCTTGCCGGTCTTCTTGTGGAGCACGATCAAGGTCGGTGCCGCGGGATTGGTCACCCGGAGGTGCTCCCATTCCACGCCGTTGGACGTACACACGTAGAGCAGATCGCCGTGGAGCAGGAGCGAGCAATTGGTGGCGTTGTGCGGGCGGACGCCCAGTTCAGCGAACATGTTGTAGGCCCAGAGGATGTCGGCGTCCCGGGGGCCGGGCTGGACGGGCGTCTGGCCGGCGGGCATCATGTGGCGGCCCTCGTCCAGGTACGGGCCGTCGTTGCCGTTGGCCATCCCCTGCACGTCCAGGCACAGGACCTCGGAGCGGTTGGTGACCACGTACGCCTTGCCGTTCTCGATCACCGGCGACGCGCACAAGCCGATGAAACACCAGTCGCCGTACTTGTGGTCCGCGTCGCTGAGCTTGGGCACGAGCAACTGCCAGAGAAACTCGCCGGTCTTCTCGTCGAAGCACATCAGCACGCCGGAGTCTTCCCTGTTGCGGGGATCGCGGGGGACTTCGTTGTTGGTGCCGACGAAGACCTTCCCTTCCGCGACGACGGGCGTGCCGTGCGTCTGCTTGCCGAGGCGGGCGGTCCATTTGACGTTCTTGGTGGTCTTCGGGTCGATATTGCCGGTGGCCGGGTCGACTTGTCCGGGGTCGAGCCAGTCGGGCAGGCCGGTTTCGGGAGAGACCATGTTCCGCGAAGAGCGCTCGCCCCACTGCGGCCGGTCGGCTGCCCAAACGCCCCCTCCGAGGAACCCGAGGCCCAAGACGACAAGAAGAGATATCGACCAACGTCCAGCGGTGCGCATCACGGCCATCTCCCCCAAGGTGGCAGCACGGTCATTAAACGGCCCATGATACCGGACTTCCCCCGGAGATACTACCGACACGACCGCCCCGCAGGCCTGACGGCTATGAACCCCGGAAACCGCCTCTACCAATGTGCCAAGTTCCATCTAGACTTAACTGAGGCGTTCCCAACGAAGCCGATTCCCGCGTTCTCCCCTCTTGCGAGCGATGCGCGACCCCGCGACCCAGCCCTCGACCGTCTGCCGATTGGCGATCACCGTGCGCGGCGTGGTCCAGGGCGTCGGGTTCCGGCCGTTTGTGTACAACGCGGCCCGGGCCAGGGGTCTGACCGGCTGGGTAAAGAACGAGAGCGACAAGGTCCGCATCGAGGTCCAGGGGCCGGAGACCGCCGTGGAGGACTTCCTGAGCACCCTCCGCCGCGGGCATCCGCCGCAGGCGCGGATCGATACCTTGGAGGTATCCCAGAAGCCGTGCCGTGAGGATGCCGGCGGCGAGTTCCGCATTCGCCACAGCGTCGCCAGGCATTCGCCGCGGCCCACCATTCCCGCCGATCTGGCGACGTGCGAGGCGTGTCGCGAGGAAATCCGCACGCCGGGCCAACGGCGCTACGAGTACCCGTTCACCAATTGCACCAACTGCGGGCCGCGTTGGTCGATCATCGAGAAGCTGCCCTACGACCGGCCGCGGACCTCGATGGCGCGGTTTGTGATGTGTCCGGCCTGCCGGACCGAGTACGAGAACCCGGCCGACCGGCGCTTCCATGCCCAGCCGATCGCCTGCCCCGAGTGCGGACCGCGGCTGGAGTTGGTGGACCGGGCGGGCGGCCAGGTCGCCCTCCAGCACGAGGCCCTGGCTTTGGCGGCGGAGGCCATCCTGGCGGGCCGGATCGTCGCGCTTAGAGGGCTGGGCGGGTTCCAGTTGATCTGCGACGCGACCAATCCGCAGGCCGTGGCCCTGCTGCGGCAGCGAAA
Organism: uncultured Planctomycetaceae bacterium; assembly: GCA_964354135.1. Classification (GTDB taxonomy): domain Bacteria; phylum Planctomycetota; class Planctomycetia; order Pirellulales; family Thermoguttaceae; genus CAYGZA01. The sequence goes on along the minus strand of CAYGZA010000023.1, from coordinate 24,539 downwards.
GCGGCGGCCCGATAAGCCCTTCGCCGTGATGCTCGCCTCACTGGAGGAAGTCCGTGCCCGCTGCGACGTCTCCGAGCTGGAAGCGGCGGCCCTCCAATCCCCGCAGACGCCCATCCTCCTGTTGCGGCGGCGGGCGGCCGGTTCAGGAGTCGACGACGTGATTGAGGCAATCGCACCGGGCAATCCCTGCTTGGGGGCCATGCTCCCGTACACGCCGCTGCACCACCTGCTCATGGCGGCGGTGCGGCGGTCGGTCGTCTGCACCAGCGGCAACCTTTCGGAAGAGCCGATGGCGGTCGAGACGGAAGACGCCCTCAAGCGGCTCGGCGGACTCGCCGACGTGTTTCTGGTCCACGACCGGCCGATTGTCCGCCCGGTGGACGATTCCGTGGGCCAGTGCGGCCCCGAGGGCTTGCAGCTTCTCCGCCGCGCCCGGGGGTTTGCCCCGATGCCGATCGACGTGGGCATTTCGGGCCCGACGGTGCTGGCCGTCGGCGGCCACTTGAAAAACACCGTGGCGCTGAGCCTCGGATCCCAGGTGATCCTCAGCGCGCACGTGGGCGACCTGGACAACGTGCTCAGCGTCGAGGTCCACCAACGGGCGATTGTCGATCTCGTGAAGTTCTTTCGCGTGACGCCGCAGGTGGTCGCTTGCGACCTGCACCCGGATTACGCGTCGACACGAGAGGCGGAGACGCTGGCCGAGCGATGGAAGGTGCCGCTGGTGCGGGTGCAGCACCACGAGGCCCACGTGGCCGCTTGCATGGCGGAGCACCGGCTGGAAGGGCCCGTGTTGGGGTTTTCCTGGGACGGCACGGGCTACGGGCCCGACGGCACGGTCTGGGGCGGCGAAGTGCTGGAGTATGACGGGGCGGCATTCCGCCGCTTCGCCCATTTGCGCCCCTTTGTGTTGCCCGGCGGCGACCGGGCGGTGCGCGAGCCGCGCCGCTCGGCCCTGGGGTTACTCTTCGAGATCCTCGGGCCGGATGCCGCCGAGCACGCAGCCGGCTGGTTCCGGCCCGGGGAATTGAAGGTCCTCGTGCAGTCGCTCGGCGGCCGTCGCCTGAACCCGCGCACCAGCAGCATGGGCCGCCTGTTCGACGCGGTCGCCGCGCTGTGCGGCCTTCCGGCGACCGTGACCTTCGAGGGACAGGCCGCCATGGCCCTCCAATTCGCCGCAGACCAGGAGTGCCAGGAGGCCTATCCGCTGCCGATTTCGGATGTGAGGGGTGGCACGGGCAGCTTGTCTGCCCGTGTTCCGGAGAGCACTGCTGGACAAGCCGGCAGTGACACCCCCGCCATCGGCGACTGGGAGCCGATGGTCCGCGGCATTCTGGCGGATCGCGCGGCGGGCAAGCCGGCGGCGCGGATCAGCGCCCGCTTCCACAACGCCTTGGCCGACTGGGCCGCGGCGGTCGCCCGGCGATGGGGCGGCGCCCAGGTGGTGCTCTCCGGCGGGTGCTTCCAAAACGCCCTCTTGACCCGTCGGGTCCGCGAGCGGCTAATGGGCGCCGGGCTTCGGGTCTTCACGCACCGGCACGTTCCGCCAGGCGATGGGGGAATTGCCCTAGGACAGGTCTACCATGTGCTTAGGAATACCCGGTAAGGTCCTGGAAATCTACCAGCAAGACGATCTCCCCATGGGCAAGGTCGAGTTCGGGGGGATCGTCAAAGAGGCGTGCCTGGCCTACACCCCCGAGGTGCAGGTCGGGGATTACGTGATCGTCCACGTCGGTTTTGCCATCAGCCGGCTCGATGAGGCGGAAGCCGAGGAGATCTTCTCCTACCTGGAGCAAATCGGCCAAGCGGCGGCCGAGGAGCCGGAAAACACCGCGTAGCGGCCGGGCGAGGGCCACCTCTCCCTTTGGGAGAGGGTTGGGGTGAGGGCGCGCCTTGTCGGCAAGAGCAACGCCATGAAGTACGTCAGCGAATACCGCGACGCCGAACAGGTCCGGCAGCTCGCCGAGCTGATCCGGCGCCGCGTGACCCGGCCGTGGACCCTCATGGAGGTCTGCGGCGGGCAGACCCATGCAATCGTCCGCTTCGCGCTGGACGAGCTCTTGCCCAAGGAGATCACGCTGATCCACGGCCCGGGCTGCCCGGTCTGCGTTACGCCGATCGAGATCCTCGATCAGGCTATGGCCATCGCCGCGCGGCCCGAAGTGACCTTCTGCTCCTTCGGCGACATGCTCCGCGTGCCGGGCTCGAACAAAGACCTCCTGACGGTAAAGTCCGAGGGCGGCGACGTGCGGATCGTTTACTCGCCGATGGACGCCGTGACGCTGGCCCGCAAGAACCCCGAGCGGCAGGTGGTCTTCTTCGCGGTCGGCTTCGAGACCACGGCCCCGGCCAACGCGATGGCGGTGAGCCAGGCGGCCCGGCTGGGTTTGAAGAACTTCTCGGTGCTGGTCTCCCACGTGCTGGTGCCGCCGGCGATCCGCGCGGTGCTCGATTCGCCCGCGTGCCGCGTCCAGGGATTCCTGGCCGCGGGGCACGTCTGCACCGTCATGGGGATCGACGAGTACCGGCCGATCGCCGCGGCCTATCGCGTGCCGATCGTGGTGACCGGCTTTGAGCCGCTGGACATCCTCCAGGGCGTGCTCCTGTGCATCGAGCAGCTCGAACGAGGGCAGGCAGAAGTGGAGATCCAGTACACCCGGTCCGTGCGGCCGGAAGGGAACATGGCGGCCATCCGGCAGATCCGCGAGGTCTTCGAGCCGGGCCCGCGCAAGTGGCGCGGGATCGGCCCCATCCCGGCCAGCGGGCTGCGGCTGCGGGCGGAGTATGCCGAGTTCGACGCCGCGCAGCGGTTCCGCGTAGCGGAGATCACCGCGGAGGAGCCGCCGGAGTGCATCGCGGGCGAAGTGCTCCAGGGGCACCGCAAGCCGCCCGAGTGCCCGGCGTTCGGCGTCCTTTGCACGCCCGACCGCCCTCTCGGCGCGCCCATGGTCTCCGCCGAGGGCGCTTGCGCCGCGTACTACCGCTACCGCCGGCGTGCGGTGCGGGAGGACGAGGGATGAGGCAAATCCGTGGGGCCGCGCTGTGCTCGGCCCGCCCTACGGCTCGGCAGACAATCGCGCTAGGGCTTCCAACACCGCCTGCACCGCCGGGGCGACGGCAGCCTGGACCGCCGGGGTACACTCCTCGCCGAAGTCCAGCACGTCCTCGGCCTCGACAGCGATCAGGACGATGTTCTCGTCGGGGGGCAGCGGAACGCGGGCCTGCCGGCCGAAGGCCAACGCCGTGGGCAAGTTCACGTCGTGCGGGGACGCGCTCCGCTGCGTGGGCACCGAATCGACCGAGAGGCGATGGATCGTGCCCGGCGGGGCCCCGGTGCATATCGCGTCGATGACGATCGCCGCATCGTATCCGGCCATCCGCTCCATCAGACGCAGGCCGCCCCAATAGTCCTCGTCCACCTCGACACCCCGGCGGCCGGCCAAGAGCCGCTTCAGCTCGGCGGCTACGCGGAGGCCGACGCTGTCGTCGGTCACCAGAGGATTTCCCAGGCCTAGGATGAGAGTCTTCATGCCGCCGTGATAGCACACCTCGTTGGGCCCGGGAAGATGGGTGTCGGGGCCCCGTGGGGCGTTTGACGGCGTCTTAGGTCGCTTCCAGCTCTCCGGTTCGGCTCTCCGGCGAGGCCACTCGTCGGAAGGTGTCCGGAAGACACCTCCGAAGTGATCCCCATTTCCGATAGAGCCTCATCCCCCTCTGTGCTATCGGCGGTCCTGCCGATGCCGTGGCTCCAAGTTGTCCGAGTCCGGGCGGTCCACGCCGACACCCCCAACGTGTTGCCCTGTTTCTCTTTATGTCCCGCCGCCGCGATGCCTCCGGGGCGAGCCGGTGCGGGACGTTGACCTCGATCGGCCTTGTTCGATCTGCCGCTTCCGGCTACGATGTGAGTAAGTTGTTACGGTAGCGTGGCTTAGGAAGCTCGTACAGAATCGGAAGACTCTGAGGAACTCGGAATGACACGTTCAAGTGCTTGCCTGGTGCGACGACGGTTTTCTACTTTGCTGCTGACCGCGCTGGTGTTGACCGGCATGTCCTCCATGTCGTGGGGGGACGTGACCGCCCCTACCGCCCAGGATCGCCACATCGCGGTGACGGTAGCGGAACTGCTGCAGAAGCGCCATCTTTCGCGGCACCCGTTCGACCAGGAGATCGCCCGCCGCACGATCACCCAGTTCGTCAAGTTCCTGGACCCGATGAAGGTCTATTTCTACCAGTCCGACGTGGACGGCTTCATGGCGCGGCAGGCCGAGGTGGAGAACGTGGCCAAGCGCGGCGACGTGGGCTTCGCCTACGCGGTGTTTCGCACGTTCCTGAAGCGGTTGGACGATCGCGTCAAGCTGGCCGACCAACTGCTCGCCATGCCGCACGACTTCAGCGTCGACGAGGAGATGGTCTTCGACCCCGACGCCACGCAATTCCCCAAGGACGAAGCCGAGGCGCGGGAGAAGTGGCGGAAGCGGATCAAGTACGACCGCTTGGAGCGGAAGGGAGACCGGCTGGAGAAGCTGCGGGCCCCCAAGAAGGAAGCGGGGCCGGGCAAACCGGAGCCGCCGCCTGCGGCCGTCGAAAAGTCGCCCGAAGAGCAGGCCAAGGAGGATGTCGAGAAGCTCCGCCAGCGGTACCAGAACATCGCCAAGCGCTGGCACCAGATCGACCGCGAAGAGCTTCTGGAAATGTACCTGTCGGCGGTCAGCATGAGCTACGATCCGCACACCAGTTACATGTCGCCCGGCTCGATGGACAACTTCGAGATCCAGATGAGGCTGAAGCTGGAGGGGATCGGGGCGGCGCTGAAGTCGGAGGAGGGCTACACGGTCGTCGATCGGCTCATCCCGCGGGGCCCTGCCGACAAGGACGGCCGGCTGAAGGTCGGAGACCGGATCGTCGGGGTCGGGCAGAATAAGACCGGCCCGATCCAGGACGTCGTCGAGATGAAGCTCTCCGACGTGGTCAAGCTCATCCGCGGTTCCAAGGGGACCGTCGTTCGCCTCGAAGTGACCCCGGAGAACAGCCCGGAGCGGAAGACCATCGAGATAACCCGGGCGGAGGTCGAGCTGAAGGACGCGGGGGCCCGGTCGGCCATCTTCGAGGCGGGGCGGAAGGCGGACGGACGGACGTACCGCGTCGGGGTGATCGATCTGCCGAGCTTCTACATGGACATGGCGGGGGCCCGCCACGGCCTGCCCGACTTCAAGAGCACGACCCGCGACGTCCGCGAAATGCTGGGGACGTTCAACGCCAAGGGCGTCGACGCCGTGGTCCTCGACCTGCGGCACAACGGCGGCGGCTCGCTCCAGGAGGCCATCGATCTGACCGGCTTGTTCATCGAGCAGGGCCCGGTCGTGCAGGTCAAGGGGACCGACGGCCGCACGCACCGCTACGACGACGAGAAAGGCGGCCTGCTCTGGAAGGGCCCGCTGGTGGTCGTCGTGGACAAGTACAGCGCCAGCGCCAGCGAGATCCTCGCCGGGGCAATCCAGGATTACCGCCGCGGGCTGATCGTCGGCGATCCCTCGACGCACGGGAAGGGGACCGTGCAGAGCCTGCTCGACCTGGGCGAGGAGCTGCTGCAAAACCCCTTCGCCATCAAGCTCGGGGCGCTGAAGCTGACAATCCAGAAGTTCTACCGCCCCAACGGCGAGAGCACCCAGCTCCGCGGCGTCCTCTCCGACATTGTGCTCCCCTCGCGGACCAGTCACCGGGACGTCGGCGAGGCGGACCTCGAGTATCCGCTCGAGTTCGATCAGGTCAAGCCCGTCGCCTTCAAGCCGTTCAACCTGGTCGCCAAGCCGCTGGTCGAGGAGCTTGCCCGCCTCTCCAAGCAGCGCCGCGAGGCCTCCGACGATTTCCAGAAGCTGCTCAAGCAGATCGCCCGCGATGAAGACCGCAAGAAGAACAAGCGGGTCACGCTCAACGAGCAGAAGTTCCTCGCCGAATGGGCCGAGCTCAGCGCGCAGCGCGACGAGGCGCGGGAGATGGCGATGGCGGAGGGCGATCCGTCGAAAACGGAGATCAAGCGGGATTACTACCTCAACGAGGTGCTGGCCATCACCGCGGACTACTTGAACCTCTTGCCGGGAATCGCGGCCCCGCAGGCCGCCCAGGCCGCCCGCGCGGCCCGGGACGACTGAGGAGCCCTCCCGCGGCGAAGAGCAACCCGTACCGGCACCGCTTGGCCGCCGTGGACGGCGCCCCGGTGTTGCGAGCTGTCCGCGCGGTGTCCGGTGCGTGGAATGGCGGCCAGTGCGGAGTTGGTCTGACTTCTTCAGCCTCCGGAACGCCATGCCCCCCAGCCGCACGGTTCACGCAATCGACTACCTGGAATCGCCGGAGACTTATCCTGCGGGGCCCGTGTGCGTCGTGTTCGGGGACGAGTCGTTCCTGAAGCGTCAGAGCCTGGCGCGGCTGCGGCGGGAGGTCCTGGGTGGCGACGAAGGGGATTTCTCGCTCACGACCTTTGAGGGCCCCACGGCCACACTCCGGGACGTCATGGGCGAGTTGGCCACGGTCGCCATGTTCGGCAAGGGCAAGCGGCTCGTCGTGGTCGAAGACGCGGACGAGCTGGTCAGCCGACATCGTCCGGAGTTCGAGGATTACGTGGCCCGGCCGAAGCCCACCGGGGTGCTCGTGCTGGAGGTCGCGACGTGGCCCTCGAACACCCGGCTCTACAAGGCGGTGGCAGCCGCAGGGCTCCAGATCGAGTGTACCGCGCCTGCTTCCGCACCGCTGGCAAGGTGGGTTGTGGCCTGGGCCAAGCGGATGCACGCCGTGCAACTGCCCGGGGCCGCCGCCGACATGCTGGTGGAGCTCGTGGGGCCCGATCTGGGTCTGATGGACCAGGAGTTGGCCAAGCTCGCCGTCGCCGCCGGATCTGGCGAGAAGGTCTCCGCCGAGATGGTCGGCCAACTGGTCGGCAGTTGGCGGACCAGAACCGCCTGGGACATGCTGGACGCAGCCCTGGAAGGGAACGTCGCGCAGGCCCTGATCCAACTCGAGCGGTTACTCTTGGCGGGGGAGAGCCCCGTCGCCATCCTGGGCCAGGTTTCTGCCTCGCTGCGGCGATTCGCCGCCGCCACCAAGCTCGTCCTTGAGGGGGAGGTGGCGGGGCGCCGGGTTGCACTTCGCGAGGCCCTGGAGCAGGCCGGCGCGAAGCGGTTTGTGTTGGACAAGTCCGAACGGCAACTCCGCCGCTTGGGCCGCCATCGCGGCGAGCAACTCTACCGCTGGCTGCTGGACGCCGACCTCGATCTGAAAGGGGCCAGCACCTTGGCGCCACGGACGATCCTGGAACGACTGCTGGTTCGCATTGCCTCCCCCCCGATAGGGAGGCCGTCCGGCCTCGGTCGCTGACCGGCCTTCCCTGCCCGGATAGTCCGCACGGCACGCCGCGCAGACTTCCCAAGTCTCGCGGACTTCGGAGGTCTGTTTGACTGCGGCTGGCCCGCTACGGGAGTTTTCCGGACAGAAGGCATTTGACGTGAATTACCCAGTTTACCTTGCGTCCTCGGGCGGTTTTCACTATGATTCGCCCCCTCTTCTGCGGGAAGAATTTCCAAGAAAGACACCTGCCCTCCTATGGACGCACAACGCGGGCTTGTCGGCCTCTGTGCTGCCGGGACGCTCTGGTTGTTCGGCTGCGCCACGTCGCCGTGGACGGCAGCGCCCGGCACCACAGCGTTGACCGCTCCAGCGGCTCCGCCCGCGGTTGCCGGTCAGGCTCAGCCTCCGAAGCACTCGCCCGCGCCCTCGGCTGCACCTGGAGCATCGGCGGCTTCCCGGGTAGACCCGAAGGCGGTGGACGACCTCGTGGCCCAAGTCGCAGAGTCCGAACGGCTGGACTCCGCCGCCCGACAACGCCTGACGGAAGACCTCCGCCAGACCGACCCGGCCCTTTGGCCCGCGTTTGTCCAGTACTTCCGGGCGAGCATTGCCTACCGGCGTCAATTGGAGGAGCGGGAGCGGGCAGCGGGCGGGACGTCGCTCGCGTCAAGACCGGCACTGCCGGGTCAGCCATCGACCACGGGTCGGGCCGACGAGCCGCCGGGCACCTGGCCAAGCACCCTCGTTTCTTCCCCAAACTCCGGCCTCTACGGAAACGAGACGCCGACTGCAACCGGTGTGGCGGGCCCGCGTGTCGGGCGAAGTCCGGGAGATCCGTCGCGTGAGGAGTTGTCCGACCCGGGGCGTGCAAGCCCAAACCCTACCGACGCCAGGGCACGACCGGCGGTCGAATCGCCTGATCTTGCGCCGAACAAGTCCGGACGAGAGAGGCCTTTCGAGAAGGCGGAACGAGAGAGGGCGGATAGGGCCGACAACGCCAAGGGCGACTCCGGCGGGCCGTCGCAGGAACGGCCGGCGGAAGGCCCTGTCGTGCCGGCATCTCACGCCGCCGAGAGCCCGGGCCCGTGGCGGGAGAGTTTGGCGACGGCGATCCAAGGCTTGGAATCGGAACTCCGCGGGAGCCCCCGGTCGCACGCGGAAGTGGACCTTCAGGCCCGGCTGCGGCTGCTGTACCTGTTGGCCGACCGCCGCGGAGACGCTCTGAAGCCCATTGCCTCGGCGCCGGCCTCGGCACAAGAGTTCTGGTCCCAAGAGCTTTTCGGGTTATCCGCGTGGTTGGACCGGGAGCGGGCCCCGGACCCCAGTCGCCGGGCGGGCGAAGCGAAGCCGCCCCTGGCCGACGCCCTCCAGCGGCTCGGCGAGCTGGCCCCGCTGGCGGTCCGCAACCTCTCATTCATTACCGGGGTCCAGAGCTACGGCAACTACAAGCCGTTCGAGAAATGCGAATTCGCCCCCGGCCAGGAAGTGCTCCTCTACGCCGAGGTGGAGAACTTCAAGAGCGAGGAAACGCCTCGGGGGTTTCACACCGTCTTGCGGGGCAGCTACCAGATCCTCGACGCCCGCGGGCAGCGGGTTGCCAACCAGGACCTGAACACCACCGAGGAATACTGCCGGAATCCGCGGAGGGACTTCTTCGTCGGCTACCGCCTGCACCTTCCCAAGCGGATCTACGCGGGCAAACACACCCTCCAACTCACCCTCGAAGACCTCAAGAGCCAGAAGATCGGCCAGGCGTCGGTCGACTTCACGGTCAAAGAGACCGGCGACTGAGAACCCGCTTCGCCAAGCGGGCCGGATAGGATTGGGAGGGGGAGGCTCCTGCCGAGCCACGCAAGACGCTTCCTCTGCCGTACACGTGCGTGGAACCTTGTTCTCCCGGCAAAGTCCTCGAGAGACATTCCTACGTCCCACGTCCCTCGCCCCTCACCCCGCGCCCCTCGCGCACTCCGGTGCGCTGTTGACACCGCCGTTGCGGCAACGACAATGCACATAGAGGCGACTCCGTAGTGCAGCCGGGCCGGAAACACTCGGGCAACTCGGGTTGTCGCGCTTCCGGCCTGTTATCCATCTCGTCATACCGCTTACGTGGAGTATGGCCGTGAAGACCCGCGCGTCTGGCTCGCTCGTTCCGGTTTCCGTTCCCGTTGTCTTGGTCGCCGTCGCAGCGATCGCCGTGTCGTTTTCCGGTTGCGGCCAATCGCCTGCTCCCATTGTCCAGGAGCCGGCCAAGCCGGCGACTCCGCCTCCTCCGAAGCCGATCGCCTTGGGGGCGCTGAACCCCGTCGCCGTGGATCCCGGGGGCACCGCCGCGGTAAAGCTCCAGGTGGAGCGGAACGGCAATGAGGGTCCCATCCAGGTGCAACTCAGTGGCTCGCCGGAGGGAATCACCGCCAAGGCGGCCGCGATTCCCGCCGGCCAGTCCGCCGGCCAACTGGAACTCCTCGCGGCCGAGAAGCTGGGGGACAACGAACTCCAGACCAGGCTCACCGTGAGTGTCAAGGTGGGCGAGCTTCGGGCGGAGCAGCCGCTTGCGCTCACGGTCAACAAGGTGAAACTGCCCACCCTGGTCCCGGTCCCCGACGTGGTCCTCCAGCCCGGCCAAACCAAGGAAGTGGACGTTGCCGTCCAGCGCAACGGTTATCAAGGTCCGCTGAAGCTGGGCGTCGAGGGCCTCCCGGACAAAGTCACGGGCGCGGTGGGCGAGGTCGCGGCCGATCAGAATGCCGCCAAGCTGAAACTCACCGCGGCAGCCGACGCCGCCGATGCCAGCGCGACGGTCCGCGTTGCCGGCACGCTCTACGGCCGCACGATTGCCGCGCAGATTCCGCTCCACGTCGACCGGCAGCCCTACCGGGTGCAGTCGTTCATGGCGGTCACCCTCAAGCCCGGCGAGACCAAGCGCGTGCAGGTCCCCGTCGAGCGCCGCAGCTACAAGGGGCCGGTCCGCCTGCGGTTTGAGAACCTGCCTCCGGACGTCACCGTTCACGAGGTCGAGGTTGCCCCCGACCAGGCGGCAGCGACGGTGGAGATGACCGCTGCGGCCAGCGCCCAAGAGCGCGTCCGCTCGGCCAAAGTGGTTTCCGCCGCGGGGAGCTTGAGCGGCGCCGACCCGATCGTCGTCCGCGTGTCGCGCGGAGGGACGGGGTTCCTGCCCCGGAGCGTCCTTGCCGACCCGGAGCTGGGCCCGCTCTTCCGCCGCGGCTCCTTCGGCGGACGGCTGACCACCGAGACCAAGCAGGCCCTGCTGGAGGCTTACGGCGGCACGCCCGAATCGGAAGAGGCCGTGCTCCGCGGCCTGCGATGGCTGGCGGAGCATCAGCAACTCAACGGCCGCTGGTCGCTGAAGGATTACACGCAGGACGTGCGCGACTGCAATTGCCACACGCAGTTCGAGGCGGAGGTCGTCGACAACGACACGGCGGGCACTGCGTTCGGCGTGCTCCCCTTCCTGGGCGCCGGCGTGGCACACAATCGCGCGCCGGAAAAGCCGGCGGAGCTGGCCGAATACAGGAACCTCGTGAAAAACGCGATCTCGTTCCTGGCCAAGAGGCAGGTCAGGAGTGATGACCCGCTCAAAGACGGCAGCCTGGACGGCAATATGTACGCGCACGCGGTGGCCACCATTGCCCTGTGCGAGGCCTACGGCATCTCCGGCGACGAGCGGCTGAAGGTCCCCGCGCAGCGGGCGATCAAGTTCCTGGCGGCGGCCCAGCACCAGGCCGGGGGCTGGCGCTACGGGCCGCAGCAGGAAGGCGACATGTCGGCGGTCGGGTGGGTGTTTCTGGCGATCCGCAGCGGCCAGTTGGCGGGATTGCCCTTGAAGGGCACCCCGCTCGTGCGCGCAGAGCGCTTCGTCGATTCCTGCGCCGCCGGACCGCCCGAGGCCAAGCTCTCGCAATACCGTTACCAGGCGGGAAAATCGGCGGCGACGCCGGCACTCTCGGCAGCCGGGCTCCTCACGCGGGAGTATCTGGGCTGGAAACAGGACAACCCGCACCTCCTGGCCGGCTGCCAGTACTTGATGAAACCCGAAAACCTCCCGCCCGAATCCGGCAACCCGTTGGGTCCCATTTACTACTACTACTACGCCACGCAAGTGCTGCACCACATGGAGGGCTCCGACTTCGACCTATGGAACCACCGCATGCGCGAACACCTGATCCGCACGCAGGAGAAGGAAGGCCACAAGGCCGGAAGCTGGAATCCCGACGGCGCCGATTGGGGCAAGCAGGCCGGGCGGCTCTACGCCACCTCGATGGCGATCATGACGCTCGAAGTCTACTACCGCCACCTTCCCATGTACCGGCCGCTGGTGGTCAGGACCCAAGAGGCCAAGCCGTAGCCCAAAGGTTTACGCCCCGTCACGGGTCGTCTCGGTCCGCCGCTCGATGACGCAGCTATGGCAGGATGTACTCGACCGTCTCCCGGCCGACCAGGTAGATGCCGGCGGCAATCATCATCGCCCAGACCAGCAAGTGCAGGACCTTTCCGGCGCGTTCGGGTAGGGACCGCCCGATCACCAAGCCGACCAGCCCGGCGACGATGCCCACCAGCGCCGCGCCGACGAACTTCACCGCGATGTGATTGCCCGGCGGTCCCACAAAGTGTATCTCGCCCAGCAGCGGGTAGAACTTGGGCATCACGCCGAACCAGAAGCAGAGGCAGTACGTCGGGAGAAACAGGACCAGACCCAGGATCGCGCCGTTGATCGACTTGTTCATGGCCGGCCTTTCAGAAACTCCTCACGGCCGTGACCAGGCCGCCGGTGATGAAGACGTAGTAGACGAAGACCGTAAAGACCCACGTGGCGACGACGTAGTTGATGCGTTCCAGGCGGGAGAGCTTCCCGTACCGGCGCGCCGAGAGGAGCAGCCACGGGAGCATCACTAGCGCCACCGTGGCCAGGTGTTCCTTGATCTCGAAAAGCCCCACGGCCCAGCGGTGGGTCGCATCCAACACGCCGATCGGGGGCTTGCGGATTAACACGTTGTAGCTGGGGTAGATCAGCACGCCGGCCAGCAGGGCCAACGGGTAGCCGATGGCCGTCCACTTGGCGTAGCGCGCCAAGAGTGCCTGCGGCACGTTGCGGCGCAAGAGCAGCCACCAGTGGTGCGTGACCGAGCCCAGGGCAAAGGCCGCGACCAACAGGTGTACCATCAGCAACACCCGGGCAAGCGACGTGGAGAACACTCCGACGGACGCCAAGACACACACCATGGCTCTACCCGAGACTTCCCCGTTGACCTCCGCCCCGCGACCATCGCGGGCAGACGGGGAAAATGCTACCCCACAAGAGCCTCAGGTGCAACTGAGAGGTCTGCGGAGCACCGCGGGGCCGCTTTGTGGCGATCGGTTGCCGCAACCAGGAACGGCAAGGCGCGGGGAAACCGGCTGGTGCCAACGCCGACGGACAAGTGATTCGGGCCACACGCTACGTGTCGGAAGCCTTCGTCCATCAACGAGTTACACCCTTCGAATCCAGGAACGGGCCCACTGTAGGAGCCTGAGAACGAGCGACCCCGCTACGCAATCCCCCTCCGATGGTGCACACTGGCCTAACCTTATCTGGGGGCAGTTCGAGGGATGGGATTCGGGCCCTGGGCCCCTGGACGCCTTGAGAGGAGAGGCCGGGTGACCACGACAGGCGTGGAAGCGGCCCGAGGTCACCCCCCCACGGCGGAAAAGTGCTTGACAAGTCCGTTAACACGGGACACAATCGCACTGCCGGGGGTTATGCTTAGGAAGATGCCAATGCGGGACTTTGGGCCTCGTCTCATTACGCTTATCGAGAAATAGGGAGGTAGGGTATGTTCCGACGTCATAGAAGCGCGTTCACGCTCGTAGAACTGCTGGTGGTGATTGCGATCATCGGGATCCTTATCGCGCTGTTGTTGCCGGCGGTCCAGGCTGCGCGGGAAACGGCCCGGCGGAGCCAGTGCGCCAACAACCTGAAGCAGCTCGGGATCGCTAGCCACAGCTTCTCGAACACCTACAAGCGTTTCCCACCGGGTTATCTGGGGCCCAAGCCTCAGGCGCCTTCCCCGCCGTTCAACGGCCAGTTCACCGGCGTTCTTGCGTTCCTCCTTCCCTTCCTGGAGCAGAAAATCGTCTCCGTGCCGATGGACCAGGATAGGATGATGTTCTCGGACATCTCGATCTTCGACCTCGAGCAAGTGGGCGAGAACTACTGGCGGCGGCCGAGTGCCTGGGCCAAGGCGCAAAGCAGGATCGGCGGATTCTACTGCCCGTCCGACCGGGCGCAGAACATCAAAGATCCTTACATGCTGACGTTGTGTTACGATCCCGGCGGGTGTACCGCCCCGGAGTATCAGGCACGCGCTCTTGCAAGCGGAGTGGGGAACGTCCTCGGCCGCACCAATTACCTGGGTTGTGCGGGCAGGGCGGGCGCCATCGGCTGCAATATCGCTCCCGATTATTGGGACAGGTGGCAGGGGGTCTTCAGTAATCGCTCGAGGCACGATTTCAAGAGCATGACGGATGGCAGCACCAACGTTCTGCTGTTTGGAGAAGTGATGGGAGGCGATGCCATGACGCTCCATAGCTTCGCGTGGGCAAGCTGCGGCGTCATGGTCACGCGATGGGGACTGGCGCCCATACCGCCGACTCCGGGGGCACAACCCGAGACCACCTGGTCGCAGTTCACGAGCCGCCATCCGAACACCGTCCAGTTTTGCATGGGCGACGCGTCGGTGCACCCGCTCCACTTGACCATCGACAACACCGTTTTCCAGAAGTTGGGCGCCGTCGCCGACGGTGCGATAGTGGAAGTGCCATAGTGCTCCCGCGGGGAACCGGGCCCGCGAGAGTTCTTCCGGGGCGCGCCCTTCGCGGAGGTATTGAGGAGGGTGGCGAGCCTCTTCGCTTTATCCACGGATAGGGAGGTCAATGAAATGCGGACCTGTAGAGCGGTTCTCGCGGGCGGCTTGTTGCTCCTGATCATTCCGGGTTGCAGCGGATCGGGAACGAGCATTCCCAAGAACCCTGCGCCGCAACCCGGCGAAGTGAAGTTCGAGCCGCCCGACAAGCGACCGCCTCCCCCGCCGGTAGACCTGGGATCTTCACCCGGCAGCGCCGGCGCCAAGGTCAAGTAACGGCAGCGGAAACGGACCGCTGCGCCCATCGCGCCGCCCGGCGGCGAGACGCCCCGCCGAGGGTTGACAACTCCCGCAAATCTGTCGTAATCTGCGGGTATTGTCCTCTGGGGGAATCGTCATTATGGACGTCAAGACTGCGGCCAAGTACCAAGCCCGGGCCGGGATCATCAAGGCCATGGCCCATCCTACCCGGCTCTTCATTGTGGATGAGCTGGCCAAGGCGAGAGAACGGTGCGTCTGTGAATTGACCGAGATGATCGGGGCGGACATGTCGACGGTGTCCCGGCACCTTGGAGTGCTCAAAGGCGCGGGGATCATCGAGGACGAAAAACGAGGCGCGATGGTCTACTACCGCCTCCGGGTCAAGTGCGTGCTCAACTTCTTCGCCTGTGTGGAGTCGGTGCTGCAGTCGAACGCCAACGCGCGAGACAACTTGCTCACCTGAGCGAGAGCTGCGCCGGTGATCGATCAGCCCGCCTTGGCGGTGGGTTTCCGCCTTCTCGTTGGATACCGTCCGCCTTGGTTTGCCTACTTCGCCGCGGCGACGGCGGTGCAGAAGGCGTCGAGGTTCTCGCTCGAAACGCCGGGGGGCATGCCCTCGCCGGCAGAGAAAACGATCCGGCGGTGGTCCGCGACCGACTTCAGCATGACGGCCGCCGCTTCCCGTACCTGCTCCGCCGGGCCCTGCGCCAACACGTCCCGCGGCGGCAGATTGCCCAACAGCGTGACCGTCTCTCCCGCAAGCCCGCGCACCTGCTCCAGGCCGTGCTCGAACGAGAAGTTGAATAGGTTGATGCCGATCTCCGCCAGGTGCCGCGCGGTGATCAACCCGTGGGCATCGTTGTGAAACGCCTTCACGGGCACGTCCGGCGATTGGAAGATCTGCTTCAGGTACGGTGAGGTAATCCAGGATCGACGTGCCCGCCCAGCCGGGCAGCCACGGGCTGTCGATGATGAATCCAACCGGGGGCGGATCGAGCCGCTCGCCCGCCAATACCCGCAACAGATCGCGCCATTGTGCGTCGGTCATCGTACACGCCCCCTCGGTTCACCACGTCACTGTCCACGGCCTGCTGCCCACTGCCGCTCACTCCGTGACATCACGAAATCGACCACGTGCCAAATCTCTTCGCCGCTGAGCACGCCCGGCACGCCGGGCGAGCTGCCGGCGGCCGGCATCGGCGTCCCCTTGATCCCCACGCAGATCCGCCGGTAGATCTCGGCGGGGCCGTCACCGCCGCGGAGAATCCCTTGCTCGAAGTTCCTCGCCCGCAGCCGTTGGATGGGGAGCGTGAAAAGCCGGGCCAGGGCTGCCCTCTGCTCGGGCGTGACCCCCTTGCGTTTGTTCCAATCGTCGTACAGCTCGCTTTCCTCGCCTTTGCCGTTTGCTTCAGGCCCGTGGCACTTCACGCACTGGGCGTTCTTGCTCAGGTAGAGCTCTTGCCCCAGGGCGATCGACGCAGCCAGCCGCTCGGGCGTATCCACCGGCGGCCGCGGCGGCGGCTCGACCGCCAGATCCGCGCGGCGAAGCTCCGGCTCCCGCCACGCCCGGGCCGCGGGCAATACGCCCTCCTCCATGACCAGCGACATGCTGGGCGGCAATGCGCATTCCTCGTCGACCACCAACTGGAACAGGTAAAGCTCAGCCTGGCCGCGGATGCTCAGGTACGTGACGTATTCCACCAGCGCGGCGACTTCCTCCTCCGGCAGCCGCGCAAACGACGGCATCGCCGTGCTGGGCACGCCCCGGTCCAGCGTCCGCTTGAGGTCGTCCCAGGCCGGCTTGGCGCCGCCCCGCGTGGAAGTGTACTTGAACGTGCCGTCGCGGAAATCCCGCGGATAGGGATCGAGTGCGGCGGCCGCAGGCCCGGCGCCGTCGCCCGGGAGCCCGTGACAGGCGACGCAATGGCGGCGGAACAGCCCCCGCACCTGGCCTTCCGGGGCCCCGACGATCGGCCCGCCGGCCCGCGCCAGCAAGTCGCGATTCAGGTTAACCCCTTCCGGGACCTTGGGATTGTCGGGCGTGCCGAAGAGTCTCTCCAGCGTCTTGGCGATGGCCTCGCCCCGCTGCGGGCTGATGCTCTCCGGCGGCCGGCCTTCCAGGTTCAAGCGAAACGGCGGCGCTGGAGACCTCCCGCACGCCGGGATCACCACGGCGATCGAGACACAAATCGCCCGCGCCATGGGAGTGATCGCCGCGGGCGGAAAGAGCTTCTTCATGGGCTGGCCCAGCAACGGCACCACGGCGGCAGGCGAGGCTACTTCATCTCGAATCGTGCCGAAGGGAACGCGATCGTCCCCAGGTCGTTGGTCCCCGGTTTGATTGCCAGCTCACGGCGCCCCTTGGGCCAACCGGGAGCGTCGAGGTAGCCGACCCGCTCCTGCCACAACTGGAACTCCAGCTTGCCGACCGGCAGCTTGGAGATGCGGAAGGTGCCGTCCGCCGCCGAGAGGGCATGGTAGGGGTTGTCGCGGATCGTGATGTAGCCGCTCTCCCAGGGATGGTAATTGCACTTGATCAGGATCGGGACGATCTGGAGCTTGTGGAACTTCCAGGCGGCCTCGACCTTCTTGTCGGGCGACTTCTTCGCATCGTAAGCCGGGAGCACGATGTTCGCCTGGGTGTCGCCGATCGGCTTGAAATCCACGTTCTGGGCCACGGGGTCCGAGTTGACGATGCAGAACTCCTGCCGGTTGCACCAGATTCCCGTGCAGTGGGGCTTGAAGATGCAGTCGATGTTGTCCAGAATCACTCGCTTCGGCAGCGATTTCTCCAACTCGGGGCAAACGTCCACCTTCCGGCTGCGGACGTAAACGAAGGCGTTGGCCAGCCCGCCGTCGGCGCCGACCATGAGCGACTCGTCGCGGATGTCGAACTTCCCGCAGCAGTCCACGTCCTTGTCCACGGTGAGCTTCTTGCGCTCCGGGGCCTTCCCGTCGTAGACGAAACGGCCCACCAGATCGCCCCATCGGCTCTCGGCGGCCCGGAGGATTCTCGGGGTGGGGAATCCGGCGGTCATCGCGCCGGCGGTTGCGGCGGCCGCTCCGGCGAGAAAGCGGCGTCGGGTCGGCTTGGGACTCATCGGGTGCTCTCCAAGGGTGTCGGGCAGGCCATCAGCTTTCAGCTTTCAGCTATCAGCGGCCAAGTGTCAGTAATACGAGGTCACCCCCGTTTGGTGTTTGAAGCCGTATTTCGTGGGTTGCCGGACCGCGTTTTTCGCCTCGAAACCTCCTCAGAACCGGGTGAAGGAGCTTTCGACGCGAAAAACGCTGACTACCTCTGATGACAGCACGCATACGCATTCTGGCAGTATAGGGCCGACCTTGAATTACTGACACTTGGCCTATCAGCTATCAGCTATCAGCCATCGGCACTCCACATTCAAGCTGATGGCTGATACCTGATAGCTGACGGCTGATTGCTGATAGCCTTCTCACTTTCCGCCCGATTCGATCAGCTTCCGGATCGGCGTGCGGCGCTTCATGTATCCATCATAGTCTAGCAGGAGACCCACGACCGCGTCGAGTTGTTGGGGGCTGCTTCCCGGGAGGAGGTCTTGCCCCAACGACTGATCGACGGGGAAATTGACCGGCATTGCCGTGTAGGGAAGAACGGACTTCGGGTTGGCGATCCACCGGTGGAGATACTCCGGCCGAATGCGGCGGCCGACCCGCTCCAGGTTGGGGGCCAGCACGGTCCGCGTTTCACCCCCCGGGCCATAATCACCCACGAGGTGACACTTCGCGCAGAACGTCTTCCGATCGGTAATCACCCGGAAGGCATTGTCCGAAGGTTGCGGCTGTTCCGTTTGCGCCGTCGCCAGCCGCGCACCGCGGCCGCGGGGATCGGAGTCGAAGGGGAAATCGGTCCCGGCCGTTGCGGCGAAGTAATCGACCAGCCTGGCCGCTTCCGCGGGCGAGAGGTTGTACTTAGGCATTCGCAGCACGGCCGCAGGGCGGATTACGCTCGGCTCGAGCAGGTAGTCGTGCAGCCACGCCGGCTGCACTTTCCGGCCCGTGTGGACCAAAGGCGGCGGGACCCAACCCCAAGCCTCCAGCGTGCCGGCCGTCGAGCCGGCGGCCTTCGCCTCGGCTGCGGCTGCGGGGTACAAGAGCCGGGCGAAATCGCCCCCCAGCGGCCAGCGCTTCCTGACGATCTGACCGGGCGAGACCAGCACCGAGGCCCCGCCCACCGGCCAGACCTTCCCGGCAATCACCGCCGGCTCCCAAAGATCGAAGGCATACTGCGGATTGCCGTCCTCGTCCTCCGTTTCCTCCGGCTTACCCTCGGCATTCCACCGAGGCATTCCCACCAACTCGACGCGGCACAGCCCGCGGCGGTCGGTCTTCTGCGAGGCCACTAGCTGCGCAGGCGTTGCCTGCGGCTTGACGAAGGGCAAATCGACCACAACCGGCGGCGAGGGAAACTTCGCCGGATCGTAGTCGATCGTCCAGCGCTCCATCTCCAGCGTATGGCATTGGGCGCAGGCGTACTTGTCGAGGACCTTGCGGCCCTCAATGACCGCCTTCCTCCGCGCGTCCGGCTGCGGCAGGTGCTTCTCCGCGGGCGGCTCGGCCACCAGCCCGAGCACGAACGTGATGATCGCTTCCCGCTCGGCCGGGGTGAAGGAGAAGCGGCCCATCAAGAGGTGCTCATTGAAGTCCTTGTTTGCGGTCTTCTTGTAGTCGAAGCTCCGCGGGGCCCGCAGCTTTTGCCAAAGGAAGCCCTCGCGCCGCTTGGACCGGATCGCGTCGAGGAAGAACTGGCGATCCGTGTCGGATTCGGCGTCCGCGCTCTGCCCGGGCGGAGATGCCATTTCCGAGCCCCCTCTCTCTTTGGGAGAGGGCTGGGGCTGCTCCAGGAAGCGATGCACTTGCTCGAACGCCAGCAGCGATTCCTGCTTCCGGCCCCAGTCGGAGAGCGCCGGTCCGATCGGCTGAGCGTCCTCGAAACCCGGGATGTCGTGGCAGCCGAAGCAACCCCGCTTGCCGATGGTCCGCCGGCCGACGTAGAGGAGCTTCTTCCGGCGGTCGATCGGGCCGACCAGCTCCACCGCGTCCGGCGGCACCTGCTTGGCCATCGACGCCGGGATTCCTTCGCGCAGGTACTTATCCGCCGTCTGCGCGGGAAATGTCTTGCTCAGGTGGAGCCGCGCCAGGGCATCGAGGTCCGTATCAACCAACGGTGCCGGCGGCTTGGGCTTCCAGCCCGCGGTCGAGCCGGCCAGGTACGCGGCGATGTCGGCAGCCGGGTCCGTCATCCGGGGTTTGGCCGTTTTTCCCGCGGGCGCATTGGCGGGTTCCCGCCCGGATGCCGCCGGAAGGGGCTCGGGGACCAGAAGCGAGTTCGGCATGACCGTCTGCTGCGAGTGCCGGACCGGATCGCGGAGCCAACTCGCCAGCCACGCCGTTCCCGCCGGTGCGTTCAGCTTCGCCCCGACCCGCGAGAGATCGGGCCCCTGGGTCGCCTGGGCCTCCGGGAAGTCGCTGTGGCGGTGGCAGGCCAGACAGCCGTGAATGCGGAAGAGCCGCTTGCCGCGTTCCATGGAAGGCGCTTCCGTCACCTCGGGCGGGGCCGGAAGCGGCGAGACCGCCTGGCTGGCGGCCAAGAGATACTCCGTCACGGCGCGGATCTCGACCGGCTCGAACCGGCGGGCGTCTTCCAGTCCCTTCTCGTCCAGGTGCTCGTGCATCCCGAAGAATCGCGGCATCCGCGTATCGGGGCGGAAGCCGGCAGGCTCGGCGATCCAGGTTTCCAGCATCGCGGCATCGAGCTTCGCCTTCACATCGCGTAGACTCGGGCCCACCTTGCGCATCGTGCCCGGGACGGCGCGGGTGGCACTGCCAACTTGTCTGGCAGTGTTTACCGGTGCAGCACTGCTGGACAAGCCAGCAGTGCCACCCGGTTCGAGCCGCATATCGGGTCCGATCCGCTCGCCCGCGCCGCCGATCCCTTTGATCTCGTGGCACCCGAAGCAGCCGTTTTGCCGGATCAAGTGATACCCGGCCAAGAGCTTTGCGGCGGGTGGATCGGGAAATCGCCGGCTCGGCTCCAGGTCGCTCACGTCGTGGTGGCACTTCAGGCAGTTGCTCTCGGCGAACCGTTGGGGCCGCATGGGAAAGTCCCAGTCGGGGTTGCGGAACCAGCCGTGGCCCCTACGCCACCGGGCCCGTTGCGGCAGGTCGTTCGGCGAGTGCGAGGCGAACTTGAACTCCGTGGCGCTCCCCTGCCCGTCGTGGCAAATCGTGCAGCCGAAGTCGGCCATCGGGTGCGGGCTGAGCGACCCGACGAAAAGGTCCAGCCGCGGGTGCGAGCGATACGGGTGCGGCAGGCCGCGGCGGATCTCCAGCTCCACCGGGCTGCCTGAGCCGGCGTTGTCCAAAAGCAACTGTGTCAGCTCTTTTGCGCCGGTGACGGGAGTCCCATGGCCGGCGAGGATCACGTCGCCGGCGGCAAGCCCGGCGCGCGCCGCCGCTGTCTTGGGCAAGACCAGCCCGACCGTCACCTCCTGCGGATCGAGCATTCCGGACGGGGCCAGCGAGAAACCGCAGGTCCGCTCCAAGGTCAGTTCTTCACGGCCTCCCGGCGGGGCCCTTTCGGCCTGCGGGGCCCGAGCAGGCGCGGCCAGTTGCAGCTTGACCACCTCTTCGGGCAGGTACGCCGGTTCCGCGGGCGAGCCGGGAAGGGTCTTGTCGATCCCCAGATGACAGGTCGTGCAGCGGTCGAAGCGGGCCACCTGGCGGAAGTTGTAGTTGATCGTCAGGTCCGGAAGCCAAAGCTGCTCGATGGCCAGCGGGCGGCCGAAGGCGTCCACCAGCGGCAGCCGCAGCAGGCGCTTCCCGAAATTCGGCGCCTGCTGCGCCAAGGTCCGATCCAGCTGGTCCCGCGCGGCACGATGCTCCGCCAGGAGCTGCCTGGCGGTCTGTTCCTCGCGAGTGATCTCTTCGACGCTTTGCGTCAATGCCTGATGATGAGCCGCGGTTGTTTCCACGGCCGCCGCCAGGGCAACGACTTCCCGTTTGACCCGCTCGGTCTTCAGCTTCAGTGTGTCGGTCTTTGCCTTCGGCGAGCCCTCGCCGATGGCGGCCTCGTAGCTGCTGCGGGCCTCGTCGAGGTCCGCCCGGCGGAAGCGCAGCCGCCGCTCGGCATTCTCCTGGCGGAGCTTGGCCGCTGCTACAAACCGCTGCAACTCGCCCAAGAGCCGGTCGCGGGCCTCAATCGTGGGCTCGGCTACAAGGGCCTCGTATGAGGCGAGAACAGCAGCGACATCCGGGACCGCGGCCCGGCGCCGCTCGGCATCCTGCCTGAGTTCTTCCTGGAAGCGGTCGATCAGGCCTCGCTCCGGCACGGCTGCCCGGGCGGCATCGAGCCTTTGCGTCAGCTCGTCGTCCTGCGTCCGGAATGCTTCGCTCTCTTGCTCCCGGAGGGCGGTCGCAGTCGTCCAGGGCTCGATCCGGTCCCGGAACATCCGCTGATACTTCTTCCACTCCCGCCAGTGGTCCGCCGCCAGCATCCACAGCGTGGCGGCCACGAGGGCCAGCGCCGAGACGGCAAACCAGCGGTGCAGCCGCTTCATGTTGTAGAAGGTGTCGTCGGGCGAGGGCATGGCCAGGAAGCAGGGGCCAGGGGTCAGGGGCTGGGGGCTGGGGGCTTGGGGCTTGGGGCTGGGGATCAGAGCGGGACCGTGCCGGCCCGGCACGTCAGAAGTTGAAAAAGTACTCCGGCATACTCACGATGTAACTCAAGTTGCACGTCCAGCGGAGGAACATCTTTATAGGCAACGCGATCATCATCAAGAGCAGGAGCATCATGATCCAGCACCGTGCGCGGCCCATTTCCCGGCGGAACCGCCGAAACAGCGTTCGGCCCAAGGTGACCGGGAGGGCAACAAAGTACGCGCCCAGGACCACGAGCCCCGCGATTTCTCTCCAACAGGTCATCCCGAGCCGGGCGAGACCGCCGCCGGCCGATGGCTGCGGCATTTCCCGGCCGAGCCAGATCGCCCAGAAGGCCTCCGACAACTTGACGTTGCTGAGCGCCAGCACCTTGTGCGGATCGCGCGGCTCGTAAAGCCCGAAGAAGTTCCAGTTCGGCCCGCGGAAGAACGTGCCGATCAGGATCAGCAGGATCCACAACTGCAGGAAGCCGAGCTGGAACGCCGCGTAGCCGAATCGCCGTTGGGCGATCGTGTAGTAGCCGCTCCCCTTCGGGTTGGAGTCGAGGTACGGTATTGCCATCAGGCCGAGGATGATGAGCCCGGGGAGAATCACGCCCGCAATCGCCGGGT
Source organism: uncultured Planctomycetaceae bacterium (assembly GCA_964354135.1). GTDB lineage: Bacteria > Planctomycetota > Planctomycetia > Pirellulales > Thermoguttaceae > CAYGZA01. Next base: position 1,777 of record CAYGZA010000023.1, on the reverse strand, counting down.
CAAAGAACACCAGCATCTCCTGGAGCCCGAGGAAGTACCAAGGCGCCTTCGAGGGGTTGGGCGTGACCACGGGGTTGGCCGGTTGCTCCAGCGGGGCCCGCAGGACGATCGACCAGACGATGAGCACCGCCGAGAGGATCACCATGCAGATCAGCTCGATGTAGACCAGGTCCGGCCAGACCAAGGTTGTCTCGTCGAAGTCTTTCTCCATGGGCGGGCGGCCCTGCTGGAGCCGGCGGTCGTTCTCCGCGGCCTGGGCGGCCCCGAGCCAGGTGAAGAAACCCAGCAGGTAGACCATCGCCACGATCGGCACGTTGTCGGGCTTGAGCACGATCTGGGCGAACTCGGGATCGGTCAGCGAAGCCCCCATAAACAAGAGCGAAGCGTTGAGCAGCGCCCAGGCCACGGCCGGGACAACGAACCACCGTCGCCCCAGGTAGAACACCGCCAAGAGGCAGAACGAGCCCAGCGTGAACGTCACCGGACCGAGGGCGGCGTCGATGGCGGTCTTGAATCCATCGGGCATCTCGAGCGGACGGCCCACGAAGGCCAGCAACGCGAGAACGGCGAAGACCACCGCAAGCGCGAGCCAAGCGGCCGTCCGAGCCGCCGCTTTCCCGCTCCGCCAGGCGCGCCAGCAGGCCCCTAGGTTCAGCCCGCTCAGGGTCAGATAGTACCAGCCCAGAAACGGTGCGATGGTTTCGAGGAATTCTTGCGGGTCGGTGTACATGGATGGTTGGCTGTGTCGATCGCGGGGTAGACCCCGCCGCTATGCGATACCGGCACCGGGCCGACACGGCCCGGCTCTGAATCCTTTCGGCAGTGAACCCTATTGCCCGCCGCCTGCTCACAACGGTCCGCTGATGCCGCCGTCCTTGCGGACGCGCCAGAAATGGAGCGCCATCAGGAAACCGGCCAACAGCGGGATGGCCACGCAATGGAGCACGTAGAAACGGTTCAAGGTTTCTTCGCCGACTGCCCGGGCGCCCAACAGGGCGAAGCGGGGGTCGGACGCGTCTGTAATCATGTCGATGCCGCCCATGGTGAGGAGCTGCTGCCCCGGTCCTTCACTGCCCAAGAGCGGCACGGCCCGGGCCATGTTCGAGCCCACCGTGACCGCCCAGATCGACAATTGGTCCCAGGGCAACAAATAGCCCGTGAAGGAGAGGAGCAGGGTCATTACCAGGAGCACGACCCCGATCACCCAATTGAATTCCCGCGGCGGCTTGTAGCTCCCGGTGAGGAACACGCGGAGCATGTGCAGCCAGACGGCGATCACCATGGCGTGGGCCCCCCACCGGTGCAGCTCGCGAAGGACTCCGAACGACACCGCGTCGCGCAGGGCGAGCATGTCGTTGTACGCCCACTGGAGCGTGGGGCGGTAATAGAACATCAAGAGCACCCCGGTGATCGTCTCCAGCAAGAACAGGAAGAAGGTGATCCCACCCATGCACCACGTGTAGCCGAGCCGCACCGCGTACTTCGGGATCGCCACGGGGTGAAGATGCAGGATCAGGTTCGTGAGAACCACGAGGACCCGGTTCCGCCGGTCCTTCGGCGCCGGGTGACGGAAGATGCTTCTCCAAAGCTGCCCGTGACGTATCTTCTCGCGAAGCGACATGAGGCTCTACCCGCCGAGGCGCGCTAGCTGGTGGTCATGGGTGCTTGGTGATGGGACGCTTCTTCAGGCGGGCACGTACGAGGCCGGGTCGTTCCAATGTCCGAGCTCCTCCTGGAAGGTCTTGCTCTTGTCGATCTCCAGTTGCCCGTCGTCGGC
>CAYGZA010000022.1:0-35584 GCA_964354135.1 uncultured Planctomycetaceae bacterium | reverse complement strand
GACGCGACCGGCAAACTCCGGGATCGAGCTCACGAGATCGGGCGCGTGACCCAGGTGATACGTGTCGAGAACCAGCTTGACTTCCGGCCTCCCTACGGAATCGAGGAAGGCAAGCGTGTCGTCCAGCGAATTGAGGAAGGTGAAGTCGGCCGCGCAACCCGAGTGCATCGGCTCCACCGCCAAAGCGACCCGCAATTCCGCCGCCAGCGGAGCCAGCTCGATCAGGGCATCCTTGAAGAGCCTGCGGGCATGGTTGAAGGTGTGTCCGGCCCGGGCACCGCTGTAAACGACCAAGCTGCCGGCCCCCAGGGCGGCCGCGGTGCGCAAGGCCTCGGCGGCATCCTTGACGCTGGTGCGGAACGACCGTCCATCGCTGCCGGTGAACCCTCCTGCCCACAGCAGGTGCGAGGCCTTGAGTCCGCTCGCTCGGAGCAACTCAATCCCTTTTGCCTCGCCGCAATCGGAGAGCTTCTGCCGCCAAACCCCCATCGCGGGGATTCCGGCAGCGGCGTAGTTGGCCACGTCCTCTTCGAAGGACCAACGGAAGGTAGTCGTCTCGTTCATCGAGAGTTGACTCGCCATTCCGGGACGCTCCTGGGTGGTAGGTCACCCTCCTATAAAGTCAGGGGGTCGGCCATTCGCATCTTCGGGGGTAGTATGGACCATTCGGCGGATCCTGTAAAGCCGAACCGTCACCGCCGCGGACCGGAATCGCCCCGGGTTGCTCTTGACCGGTCCCCTCCACCGCAGCCACACTACCGAACCCATGCGGATCATGACGCGCTACGTCTTGGGCGAGATCAGCAAGTCGTTCCTGACTTGGCTGGTGGCGTTCACCGGGGCGATCATTGTCGTGTTGGGCGTCCAAGAGGCGTTGAAGCAGGGTTTGCCCCCGGGGGCGATCCTCCGCCTTCTGCCGTACACCTTGCCCGAGGCCCTCCGCGTCACGGTTCCGGTGACACTCCTCTGGGCAACGACCAGCGTTTACTCGCGGATGGCGGGCTACAACGAGGTGGTGGCGATCAAGGCCCTGGGAATCTCGCCCACGATGCTGCTCTGGCCGACGCTGGCCATCGCGCTGCTGGCGAGCCTCATAACGGTCTGGCTGAACGACAAGGCGGTCTCCTGGGGCCGCGTGGGGGCGCAGCGGGTAGTGATCGACGCGGTCGAAGAGATCGCCTACGGAATGCTCCGCACCGAGCACAGTTACAACTCGCGCAAGTTCTCCATTCACGTCAAACGCGTGGATGACCGCCGGCTGATCTCCCCAATCGTGACCATCCCGGCCCGCGGCGACGCGCCGGAAATGGTCTTCGAGGCCCAGGAGGCATGGCTGCAGTCGGACCACCGGGAGAACGTCCTCAAGGTCATTCTGCGCAAGGGCCAGTTTGAGATGGGGAAGGTCAAGTTCCGGTTTCCCGACATCCTGGAACGGGAGATCCCGCTCAGCGACGCCAGCCGGGCCGACGAGCTGTCGCAGAGCGCTTCCTGCTTGCCGCTCTGGCGGATCCCAGGCGAGATCGTCAAGCAAGAGCAGGCCATCGAGCGTCGCCAAGAGGAGTTGGCGGCGACGGCCGCCTACCAGATGCTCTCCGGCGATTTCGACGACCTGACCGGCGACCCGTGGCAGCAGCGCACGGCCCAAGCCGCCGGGATGCGCCGCCAGTTGGCCCGGCTGCGCACCGAGCCGTACCGCCGCTGGTCGGCCGGCTTCAGTTGCTTCTTCTTCGCGTGGATCGGGGCGCCCGTGGCGATCTGGCTCCGCCACCGCGATGCCCTGACGAGCTTCTTTCTCTGCTTCGCTCCGATCCTGGTGGTCTACTATCCCCTTTGGGCGTACGGCATCGACGGGGCCAAGAACGGCACGATCCCGCCAGTGAGCGTCTGGGCCGGCAACGTGGTCCTGTTGGCCGCAGGGCTTTGGCTGCTGCGGAAGGTGCTGCGGCATTAGGCGACGCTGCGCGAGTCCGGGAGGGCGAGGCCCCTGCCGAGCCGGGCCGAAAACGCGCGTTGGGCGACCAGAAGCGCGGCTCGGCAGGAGCCTCGCCCTCCCGTGGGAGCCTCGCCCTCCCGTGATGGTGAAGCCCCATTCAGAGCCGGCTCGGTGAGGCGGCGTCTGCGCGCTACGCGGCCCAGCTTTCACCAGCCGACAGGCACCGGGCCCCTACTTCGCGGCCGGCTCCGCGGGCTTGCGGGGGCTCCGCGGCGATTGGGCAGGCGCCGCCTTCCGATCGCCCTTCAGGTCCCAGGCGACAAGCCACCGCGTCTCGAGCGGCACCAGCCCGAAGTCGTCCCGCAGGTGCTTCTGGAAATCGGGCATGTGGGCGGCGCCGTAGAAAATCGCGATCTTCCGCTTCCCCGCACCGATCTGCTTCCGCAGCACCTTGAGGGCCACCTTGTTGCGGTCGGCCAAGAGGGCGGAGCCGTCGGGGCCCTCGATCGCTTGAAGGGATCCCTCCAGGTCCTGGAATTCCTCCGCCAGCACCCGCTTCAGCGCCAAGGAACGATTCTTGTCGAAAAGGGCCAAGAAGACCCGGGCGTCCGTCATCCCGGACGTTCCGCCTTCCCGGGCCAGCGAGTACCCGATCGCCCGGACCAGGATCGTCCACACGCTCTCCCCTCGCTTCTCCATCGCGGCGGCGAGCTGCTCGGGCGACATGTCGGCGTGGACCATGTTCCGCTTCGTGTAGTCGATCCCCTTCAACTGGTATTCCAACTCCAAGACCCGCGTCATGAAGGTCTGGATCGCGGTGACCGGGTGCTTGTTGTCGGGGCGGGCGTTCTTGGGAATCTTGACCCCCTCCGGGGCCACCATCTCATAGAGGACCACGTCGTACTTGGAGAAGAGCTTGTTCAACTGCTCGTAATACCCCTTCTCCGCCACGTGGACCGCAGCCACCAGATCCACCGTCGGGCTCGTCTTCCCGCAGTCTTCCGGGACAAACGTCACGACGGCCGACTCCAGGGCCACGGGCATCTTCTGGGCATCCCGCGCCAGACGGATGAAGCCGTCTCGCTTCTCCGCAGGGGCTCCCGCGGCCGCCTCCTGGGGTTGCTTCTCACCAGTCGCCCGGCCGTTGGAGCCTTTGGACGGCTCGCCGGCGCAAGCCGCCAGAACTAATAACACCATCCCCACGGCCGACAAGGTAGCCCTCGGACGCACCATGCCTTTGACCCTCAAGCCTTCCCGTAGTGTTGTTTCAACGGCTCGCATCCGCGCGCTCCAGGCAGACTTCCGAAGTCTTGGAGACTTCGGAAGTCTCTCCTGCCGCGGTCCCTCTGCGCTAGGAATTCTGAGACGCCGCGCCCCGCGCCGCCCGCGAGAACCGGTACGCCAATCACTCGCGTCTCGTCAGTAGTATAGGGTCCCGTGCCGAAACGCACAAATTCCGGGAACTGTCTGCCGCTCCGCATCGTCCAAAACTAGAACGCGCCAGCACTATGGCAAACGGGGAAGTCCTGGTAGAATAAGGAACGTACGGTTCCGGACTCCGTTTGCCGGATTCTACGGGCGGACAACACACTGAGGAGAGGCTCCCGGGCTTGATGCGGCTTTCCGGCCGCGTCCCAAGGTCCTTTCCTACCCTCGGCACCGGGTATGGCGATACTCTATAGCGTACGGTGCGCCTGCTGGCTGGCGTCGTGCTCGATCACCCCACCTTTCGGAGGGTACAATTGTAGTGCTGTACCCCTTAAGGTGCGTGGGGAGGAGAAATCCCTTGACGAGAACTGGCCCCTCAATCATCATGAATTGCTAACATGGGAATTGTGGGAAACTGCGGACGCAGAAAGCGGTTAGGAAGAATAGCAAACTCAGCCAAACACGTTTCGACCGCCCATTTCGCTGCGGTAGAGATCGCAATCCCCACCCAGACAGGACATTTGACACAACCGCCTAAATCCGTTTCCATGAAGTGATATCCGAGGGCAGCGCCGGGCTGTTGGAAGAGGTTATGAGTCACGTCGCCGGGACAAGGGATCCGATTTGCGTCGAGTGCCGGGCCTCGCCGGACTTTCCGGGTTGGCTTGCGGAGGCGGCCGGCTCGCTGGCGGTCTCCACCTACCAGGCGGGCAAGGTCGCGATGATCGGCTGGGACGGCCGTCAGGTGACCCTGCTGATGCGCCAGTTCGAGAAGCCGTTGGGCTTGGCGGTCGCTGGGTCGCGGATGGCCCTGGCTACCCGGCACGACGTGATCCTCTTTGCCGATGCGCCCCTCTTGGCTCGAGAATACGTGGAGGGTCAGCCCGGGCGCTACGACGCCCTCTATCTGCCCCGGGCGACGTACCACACGGGCGACCTGCATACGCACGATCTGGCACTTCAGGACGGCGAATTGCTCCTGGTCAACACGCGTTTCTCCTGTTTGGCGCGGCCGAGCTGGGAGCACAACTTCGTGCCGGTGTGGCGGCCGAAGTTCATCAGCGATCTGGCGCCCGAGGACCGCTGCCATTTGAACGGCGTGGCGATGGTGGAGGGCCGAGCGAAATACGTGACCGCCCTGGGCACGACCGACGAGCCGGGGGGATGGCGTGCCGGCAAGGCGTCCGGCGGCGTGCTGATCGACGTGGAGACCGATGAGATCGTGCTCCGCGGGATGTCGATGCCCCATTCGCCCCGCTGGCACGACGGCCGGCTCTGGGTGTTGAATTCCGGCACCGGGGAGCTGCTGACGGTCGATCCGGCCGCGGGTCGCGCCGACGTGGTGTGCGGCTTGCCGGGGTACTTGCGGGGCATGTGCTTCGTGGGCTCGTACGCCCTGGTGGGGCTCTCGAAGATCCGGGAGAGACACATTTTCGGCGACCTGCCCCTCCAGAGCCGCTACGAGAAGCTGCTCTGCGGGGTGGCGGTGGTCGACTTGCGGAGCGGAGCATCAGTGGGGATGTTCGAGTTCACCGCCGGCTGCGAGGAGCTTTACGACGTTCAGTTTCTGCCCGGCGTGTACCGCCCGATGATTCTCAGCCTGGAGAAGCCGGCGGTCCGTCAGGCGGTCACCAATCCCGACTCTTCCTACTGGCTGCGGCCCAGCGCCGAGCTGCCGGTGGGGGGCGCCGGGGCTTCGGGGGTCAGCCAGGACCAGGCGCCTTTGGTGTCTTCGGGGCACCAGGGCGGGGTTTACCAATTCGCGGGCAATCTGCTTCCGGGTTCCGGAACTCAGTTTTGAGGGACCAAAGAGATGTCGCTTTTGCGTTTGCCAAAGCTGCGGAGCATCGCCTCTTCGATGGACAGCGCTGGCGGCCTTTTCCGCCGCAGGCGGATCGTGGCCAAGCCCCGGCGCCTGGCGATCGACCCCTTGGAAGAGCGGGCGCTATTGAGCCTTGCTCCGGCCGACTGGCAGGACTCCCTGGTCAACCAATACCCCAGCGACAACCAGACGACCCTGGCGGGCAAATCGCTCGCCTCGGACGACGACGGCGATTTGGTCGTCGTTTGGACGCGGAATGACCCGGTTATCGACCCGAACACGGGCAATCCGATCATCGACCCGGTGACCGGGCTTCCGAGGTCGGATGCCAACGTCTATGCGCGCTATCTGACCGACGAAGTGCAGCGGATCACGCTCCCCAGCGAGATTCTCACCGACACGATCAGCGGGCAGGTTGGGAACTTTTCGCTGGTCTACGGCGGCAACGAAGTGCAGAAGATCTCGATCACCGCGGGCTGGCGGCCGTTCACGTTTTTCCAGAGCGACATTGTCGGCTCGTTCACCTTGGGGTTCGACGTCAACGGCAACGGCAGCATCGGCGGCGGCGAGACGACCACGGTCTTCTTCAATGAATTGAACTTTGCGGCGACCAATCCTCTTCTGCGCCCGGCCAACGTCCTGCAAACCCAGCTCCAGGGGCTCGGCGGGGCCTTGACCGACGTGCAGGTCGAGGGGGTCAACCCGCACGAGTACCAGATCAGCTTCGGCGCCGCCTCCGGCGGCCTGAACCAGCCGAGAATCCAGGTGATGTCGTCGACGTTCACTTCCGGGTTCCTGCCAGCGGTCCTGACGGAAACGGTCCGCGAGCCGATCGTCATCCCCGATATTCCCGTCTCGCCCTTGAGCGCGGCGCAGACGGCCGCGGCCATTGAGCAGGCATTCCTGGCGACGACGCGCGACTACCTGAGCGGACCGGTGGATTTTATGCCTCCGGACATTGTCGCCCGCGCGGATCACCCGCTCCCGCCTCCCTACTACGCGCCGAGCAGCCAGCGGCTTGCGTCCCCCAAGGTGACGGTCACGCCGCGAATGCTGGCATCGGGGCTGTTGAGCAAGACCGAGTTCGACATCACGTTCACCGGGCCGTCGGGCAAAGAGGACCATCCGCAAATGGTGTTCTCGGCGGTTGTGGACGAGGCGGGCACGTCGCTCCTCGCGTCGCCGCAACTGAGCATCCGGACGATGAAGGAGCCCAGTCCGGAATTCCGAGTCAACCCGCTGGAGCCGGCCAATCCGCTTACCGGACTGCCGGAACCCTACGACCAGCGGAACCCGACGGTGGCCATGGACCCCGACGGGGATTTCGTGGTGGTCTGGGAGAGCGTCGTTCCCGACTCGGTCAACCCGGGGAGCCTCACCGACATTTTCGCGCGGCGTTTTTCGCCGGTGGCGGTGGTGCCGCCGGGCGACGTGGAGTTCTACACCGACGTGAATCTGGACGGCGTGCTCGATCCGATCCAAGGGGTCCGGCCGCTGGGCGGCCAGACCCGCGTGAACACGAGCACCACGAACTTCCAGGTAACCCCCTCAATCGCGATGGACTTCGACGGCAACTACGTGATTGCGTGGGCGCAAATCGGGCAGGACATGAGCTTCTTCAACGGCATTCACGCCCAGCGCTACAACCGCGACGGAGGGAGAGTCGGCAGCGAGTTCGAAGTGACCCCGGAAGTCACCGCGGTACACCTGAACCCGGCGGTCGGGATGAGCCGCGACGGCCATTTCGCCGTGGCCTACGAGACGACGACCGACCCGAACTACTTCAATACCGGCGGTCAGAGTTACATCGTCGGCACGAACGCGCGGATTTTCAATCCGGACGCCACGCCGAGCAGCGGGTTTCTTGCGGTCGGCGGCGGCGGTGCGCCCTCCGTCGCCTTCGATCCCGCCAACAACGCGCTGGTCTCCTGGAGCGTCAACGCCGATGCCGACAACACCGGCGGGACCACCATGGGCGGACGGGCCCGCGTGTACCGCGCGGACGGCACCGACCTCCGCGTCCCCTTCCGGATCAACAGCGGCAACACCGACGTAGCGGCGAACGCGCCGCTTTGGCCCTTGGGACAAGGTTTTACTCAGATCGTCTCCGACGCCGACGGGGACCTGGTCGCGTCGTTCGAAGGGTTCGGACCGGATTCCTCCGAGGAAGTGCTCATTCCCGGAAGCCTGTTCCAAAACCTGATCAACAGCCAGGAAAACGCGGACCTCTTGCCGTTTTTCAACCCGCTTTTCGACAGCCTGCCCTACTTCGCGTTCGGATTCACCAGCGGCTACGGCGACGTGGACGCGACCATCGAGGAAGTGCTGATCAGCGCGCTGGACAACGGGGCCACCGCTTCGCAGCTCGGCCGGCTCCGGGCGGTCCTGGAGAAGGTGACGGGGCTTCTGCGCAGCGACGCGAACGGCGCGATGTTCACCCGCTGGGATGCCGATCCCACCCTGGGCACGCTCAATACCCTGACCAGCGACAACATAGCCAACGCCACGCGCGACGGCCACAACTCCCGCTTCATCATCGCCCTCGACGGGGGTATCACCGACGGCGATTTCTCCGTCACGTTGTATCGACCGGGCAGGCCCTCGGTGAACGTGGACATCGCCCCCGCCTACAACAACAACGTGCTCTTGATCTGGGACACGCGAACCGTGATTGAAACCCAGCTTCAGGCGGCCGCCAACATGGGTGTGAACTGGCGCCCGGAGGGGAATGAGACTCAGGCCGAAGCTTCCCCCTTCAATTACGACGGGACCGTGGAGGTCCGCGTGATGGGCCTTCCGTTTGCCCAGCAGGAGATCACGGCCCGCCAGGGGACGCCTTGGGATGTGACGCCGTTCGTCGGCTTTCCTCCCTTCATCGACCCCTTGGACTACGTCTACTACGAGGTCACCTTCCAGGGCGAAGCCCACGACTCCGACGTGGAGTTCTTCCTCAGGCGGAGCAGCGTGCAGATCGTCGACGTGGACACGCCGCCCGAAGTCTTCGTACACACCTACGGCGACAACGGGACGGTGCAGACGGAAGTCTCCCTCGGCATGGAGACGGCCGGCAGTTTTGCGCTGGCATACACGCAACTCGACGAGTACACGGACGGCGGCCTGTCGAACAACAACATCTACCTCCGCCGCTTCACGGAAAACACCGATACGGCCGGGCCGCTGGTGACCGACTTCCTCCTGCCCAACGGCCGGCGGCTCAGCAACGGTGACCACGTGACCCAGGAGCTTCCCAACATCGTCGTCACGCTGGACGAGGACATGATGCGCGCCGGCATCAACGCCGTAACCGATACGCGGAATTGGGCCCTCATGCGCGACGGCGTCCACGTTCAGGGCGGCGTCCGGCAGGTCCTGTTCGGCATGAACAAGGCGGCGGACCTGTCGGGAGTGTTCGGGCTGAATCCGCACGGCACCAACAAGTACGAAGCGATCCTCGTGCTGGACGGCGACGGGATCAGCGGCGGAGTCGCGCCGCTCACGGACGGACACTACGAGATCGTCGCCCTGCCGTCGATGCGCGACAAGGCCGGGAACGCCCTGGGGCGGAGCGGCTTCAACCCCAACGGCGTCCGCTTCTCGCGCCAGTTCGACGTGATTATCCCCAGGAACGGCCCGGAAACTCCCGTCAACGCCGATCCGGCCGGCCAGCAGCTCACGTACGAGTTCGGCACGCAGGCTGCGGCCAGCGACCCCAACGGCGACTACGCGGTGGTCTGGACGAGCGACGAGGCCGGCAGAGAGGGAGTCTACGCCAAGCTCTACGTGACCACGTGGAGCGAAGACCTCGACGGCCGCCGCTTCGGCACTCCGATCCCCTACCCGGTGCCCTGGCCCAACAATGAAATCCTCGTGACCGGCGACCTCACCGCCTCGGAGCCCGCGGTGGCCCGCGACGCCGACGGCGACTTCGTGGTCACCTGGTCGCAGTTGAGCTCCGACCCCACGGCGGGCCGGGACGTCTACGCCCGGCGCTACTCGCCGACCGGCGTGCCGCTGGGCGACAGCTTCCGCGTCAACACGGAGACCAGGAACATCCAGCGGTACCCGTCCGTGGCCATGGACGTAGAAGGCGATTTCGTCATCGCCTGGCAGAGCCTCAACCAGGACGGCAGCGGGTACGGCGTCTACGCGCAGCGGTACTCGGCGGCCGGGGCCCCCATCGGCGGCGCCAACGAGATCCAGGTGCTGACGTTCTCGTACACCACGCAGCCCGCGGGCAGCTTCGCCCTTCGCTGGGACCACGACAAGAACCCGCTCACCCCGCCGGTGGTCACAGGGGAGATTCCCTTTTCCGGCAACACCTTCGTCACCGCGGCCGCCGTGGAGCAGGCGCTGAGGGCCATCGGCGCGGAGGTCAACGTCCATGCCCTGTCGCTCACGGAGATGGCCATCCACTTCGTGGGGACGCAGGGAGGCAGGAACCAGCCACAAATCGAGGTCGATCACTACCTGTTCACGGATCCCGATGCGCTGGTCGAGGCCTCGACGCAGGTCAACGGCGCGGCAAGCGAGTTCCGCGTCAATAGCACCGCGGTCAACAGCCAGCAATACCCCTCCGTGGCCATGGACGCGCACGGCAGCTTCGTGGTCACGTGGACCGCGTCGGGTCAGGGCGGGGACGCGCCCTTCGAGACCAACGTGATCTACCGGCGGTTCGCGGTTAACCCCGTCGACCCCGTCGGGCCGTTCACCGCAGGCCCCGAGCAGACCGCCAACCAGACGATCACCGGCAACCAGATGTGGTCCACGGTGGCCATGGACTTGGATGGCGACTTCGCGGTCACCTGGACCACCTACGGCGAGGATGGGACCGGGGGGGGCGGCCTGGAAGGCGTGTTTGCGCGCCGCTTCAACGCCCTGGGCTTGGCCGCAAGCGTCCAGTTCCGCGTGAACACCTACATCGACGACAACCAGCAGCACCCGCGCATCGCCATGGATGCCGACGGCGATTTCGTGATCGCCTGGGAGAGCCTCCAGGAGGTCCCGGAGCCTCCGTTTGACCCGTCCGATCCGAACACCTACGGCATTTACGCGCAGCGTTACGTGCGGACGTCCCAGATCGGCGTTAACCCGCTGGCCGGGCCCAACGGCGAGATCGGCAGTGAGCTGCACATCAACGGCACCACGGTTGGGGACCAGCGCTTCCCGGGGATGGCCACCAACGCGGCCGACGACTTCGTCATCGTTTGGAGCGGTCCCGGCCAACTCGACCCGCAGGGCGTCTTCTACCAGCGGTACGAGAACCTCGTGGACGACGCCGGCCCGATCGTGGCGGACGTGCTCAACGTGGAGGCCACCGCCGGCGGGGGGGTGGCGCTCCAGGGCTTCGGCACCCAGTCTGCGCCGGCTGTTCATCCCGCGGGGACGCCTCCAACCACCGATGTGGACTGGGCCGGTCGCAATATCCGTTACGAAGGCAACCGTCCGGAGGACTACGTCGCTCCAGGCAACAAATGGGGGCCGCCTCAGATCGGAACCGGGGCGACGGTCACCTGGGCGTTCATGCCGGGCGGCATTCGCGACAGTGGCAATGTGGACGGAGGCTGGACCAGCGTATCGCTGGACAGCTTCATGCCTTCGGGCTATAAGGACCAGATCCGCGCGGCGTTTGACGCCTGGGCGGCGGTGGCCGACATCCGGTTCGTCGAAGTCACCGATGGGGGAGAGGACTTCGGGCAGCCGGGGCCGGCGGACATTCGCATCGGTGCCCACGCGTTCGACGGCCCTTCCGGCGTGCTGGCCCACGCGTACTACCCCCCGGGTGCCGGGGAGCCGGGCGACCTACACTTCGACTTCGCCGAAGCGTGGAAGCTCGGCTTCGGCACGCCGGGCATCGACGTCTTCCAGGTCACCGCGCACGAGCTGGGCCATTCGATCGGGCTGGGGCATACCGGCGTGCCCAGTTCGCTGATGAATCCGTTTTACAGCGAGGCGTTCGTCGGGCCCCAGGCGGACGACATTGCCGGCGCGATCTACTTATACGGTGTTCGCCTACAACCTCTACTGCCTCGCGGACCGGAGCTCGAAGCTGAGGTCTCCCGGTTTGTCGTCACGTTCGATGAAGACCTTTCGGTGTTCGAAGGCACCAGCGGAGTCAACAGCATTCGGAACGCGGCCAACTGGACTCTCACCCGCGACGGCACTCTCGTGAACCGCGGGGTCAAGCGGGTCGAGTTCGGCCTGAACAAGGTGTTTGAGCTGGGGCTTCAGACCGCGCCCAGCGGCAAGTTCGAGGCGGTGATCACCTTCGACGGCGACCCGACGAAACCCGGCGACCAGCCGCTGGAGGAAGGCGGCTACGTGCTCACGATCCTCGACAACGTCTGGGACCTCTTCGACAACGCCCTGGACGGTGACTACGACGGGGTGCCGGGTGGGAATGTCCAGATCAACTTCGTGGTCAGCGTGGCCCCCGGGCACGAGGAGCGGGTCAACGAAGACCCCAGCGGCAATCAGTCCCTCTTCCCCGACGGTGCGCAGTCCGTGGCCAGCGACGCCGACGGCGACTACGCCGTGGTCTTCGCCAGCGACACGCCGGGCCGCCAGGGCCTGTACGCCAAGCTTTACGTCACCACGTGGACGAACGTGCTGGACGAGCGCGAGTCCACGGTGGCCCCGCTGGAAGTGATCAACCCGATCACCGGATTGCCGTGGCTGGACGACGAGATCCTCGTCACCTCGAATCCGACGGCCTCCGATGCCGCCGTGGCCCGCGACACGGACGGCGACTTCGTCGTGGTCTGGGCCCAGTCGAGCGACGACCCGCTCACGAGCTGGGACGTCTATGCCCGCCGCTACAAGGCCAACGGCCAGCCGCTGAGCGGAGCCTTCCGGGTCAACGCGGAGGACCGCAACATCCAGCGGCGCCCGGCGGTGGCCATGGACGCCGAGGGGGACTTCGTCATCACCTGGCAGAGCCGGAACCAGGACAGGAGCGGCTACGGGGTCTATGCGCAGCGCTACACGCCCTCCGGCAGCCCGATCGGCGGCGTCGACGAAGTGCAGATCATCAGCTTCAAGAACAACCCTCGCGGCACCTTCGCCCTGGCCTGGGACGTCGACCACGACGGCACGATCTCGCCCAGCGAGGAGACGGCCGACATCACCTTCGCCGGCAGCACGTTCGCCGCGGTCGAGCAAGTCCAAACCGCCTTGGAGGACATCGGGGCCAGCGTGAGCGTGCAGGCGGTCACCACCAGCGACATCGTGGTCCGCTTCGTTGCCCAGGACGGCAGCCGGGACCAGCCGCAGATGGTCGCCATCCGCAAGAACATCACCGGCGACCCGGACGCCGACGTGGTGGTGATCACTCGGGCCGACGGCGTCTCGGGCGAGTTCCGCGTCAACGACACCACCGTCGGCGACCAGATGTGGCCGGCGATCGCTATGGACGCCGACGGCGAGTTCGTCGTCAGTTGGACTTCGTTCGGGCAGAACGGCGACACTCTCGCCCAGAGCAACGTGTACGTCAAGAAGTTCATCAGCAATCAGGCCTTCCGCGGCGCGGTCACCCGGGGGTACGGATCGAACGTCTGGGCCACGAATCCGGTGTTCCCCAACGCCCAGGCGACAACGTGGGTCGTCAGCAAGGACGATCCGGGCCTGCACGTCGTGGGCCCCGGCCAAGGCTACGACGGCACGGTCCTGGTCGACGTGACCGACCCGATCCTGGGAGGCTGGATGGGCTCCGGCTCGCTCTTGTCCACCGGGCGGCACATCCTCACGGCGGCCCACGTCGTGACGGACCCGGTGGGAAACCTGATGCCTGCCGGCGCCGTGACGGTGACGTTCCAACTGGCCTCCGGCGACGTGAGCATCGGGGCCACGCAGATCTTCGTGAACCCGAACTACATCCCGAACCCCCTGCAGGGCGGCGACATCGCGATTATCACCCTCGAGCGCCCGGCGCCCAGCGAGGCCGATCGTTACGACATCTACCGCGCCTCGGATGAGTTGTTCCGCATCGGCGATCGCGTCGGCTACGGAATGAGCGGCACCGGCACGACCGGGTCCACGCTCCCTGTGGGCGTCAAACGGCAGGGGCAGAACCGCTACGACGGCCTGGGCTCGAGTCTCGGTGTGGCCGGCGACCTGTTGGCCTACGACTTCGACAACGGCCTCACCCAGAACGACGCCTTCGGGCAACTGTTTGGAATCCGCGACCTCGGCCTGGGGAACAACGAGGTGTGCAGCGCCCCCGGGGACTCGGGCGGACCGATTTTCCTCCGCAGCGGCGCGACCCGCCTCGTCGCCGGCGTGGTGACCGGCGGCATCAGCATCCCCGGCGCCCACGACGTGCTCCCCGGGATCAACTCGAGCTTCGGAGACTTCGGGGTCGACACGCGCGTGTCGGTCTATGCCACCTGGATCGACCAGATCACCCTCGGCGGCAGTCCCGAGACCTTGGTCAACCAGTTCACTACCGGCATCCAACGGATGTCCTCGGTCGGCATGGACCTGGACGGCGACTTCACCGTCTCTTGGACCAGCCTCGGACAGGACGGGAGCGGCGAGGGGGTGTTTGCCCGGCGATTCGACGCGCAGGTCGCGCCGGCCAGCAACGAATTCCGGGTGAACACCTTTACGCTGGGCAACCAGCAGCGTCCGTCGGTGGCGATGGATGCCGACGGCGACTTCATCATCGCCTGGGAGAGCTTCCAGGATCGCCCGCTGCCCGGGACCGGGAACCCCAACGTCCCGGAAAGCTACGGGGTTTACGCCCAGCGCTATGCCCGGACGTCGCAGATCGGGGTGGATCCGACGCTTGGTCCCAACGGTGAGATCGGGCGCGAGATCCACGTCAGCGTCACCGCGCAAGGCGATCAGCGGTTGCCCAGCGCGGCCATGGACCACACCGGCGACTACGTGGTCGTCTGGAGCGGCTTCGGGAGCGTGTCCGGCCAGGCCGACACCCAGGGCGTGTTCCACACCCGCGTCGCGATGCTCGAGGACGACGCCGGGCCCGTCGTGGCCGACACCCTCGTCGCAGACGTGGACAGGGGCGGCGCCACGATCCTCCGCCTCGTGCGCGACGGGACCCTGCTCGTGTCGGACGTGGCCCAGATGGTCGTCGACCTGGGTGAGAACCTTACAACAACAGGCGGCATCAACGGGCCGAGAAGCGTCCTGAATCCCAACAACTGGGAGATCTCCCGCAACGGTATCCCCATAGACCGCGGAATCGCCTCGATCCACTTCGGCCTCCACCAGACCTACACCGACGGGTTGGAGCCCAAGCGGAGCCAGAAGCTCCAGGCCGTGCTCGCCTTCGACGCCGACCCCGAGACGCCGGCCCTCGAGCCGCTCGGCGCGGGGGACTACGTCCTCACCTTCCGCGACACGGTGGAGGACATTTTTGAGAATCCCCTGGACGGAAACTACGACGGGCAGCCCGGCGGCGACTTCCACCGCCGCTTCACCATCCGCACGGGGGCGTTCGTGGAGCCGGGCGGGCCCGGCGAGCCCGGCCCCGACGACACCGACATTGTCGTGCCGAGCTTCCCCAACGACATCCAGGACAGCCCCTCCGTGGCCTCCGACGCGATGGGCAACTTCGTCGTCGTGTGGGCCGAATACGGGCGCTACGGCGACGCGGCCACCCAGGCCAACGTCGTGGCCCAGCGGTTCAACGCCGCCGGCCAGAAGCAGGGGGCCGAGTTCGTCGTCAACGCCGCGGTTGCCGGCAACCAGATCCAGCCCGACGTCGCGATGGACCCCTTCGGCAACTTCGTGGTCGTCTGGTCGGGCGCGGGCCTGGGCGACGCCACCGGCATCTTCGGCCGGCGGTTCGACGCCTTCGCCGTGCCGCAGGGGACCGAGTTCCGGGTCAACGTCTACACGCCGAACGTCCAGGACGCTCCCGCCGTGGCCATCGACGAGAGCGGCGATTTCGTCATCGCCTGGAACAGCAGCGGACAGACCGACGACCCGCGGGGAGTGTGGGCCCGCCGGTACAACTCGCACGGGCAGGCGCTCTCCGGCGAGTTCCTGGTCAACACGTACACCGCCAACGTGCAGCGGAACGCCGACGTGGCCATGGACGGCAACGGCAACTTCGCGGTGGTTTGGGAAAGCGAAGGCCAGGACGGCACGTCGTGGGGCGTCTTCGGACAGCGGTTCGCCTCCAACGGTGCCCGCAGCGGCGGCGAATTCCCGATCAACACCTACACGCCGGCCGCGCAGTACGACGCCCGCGTCGGCATGGACGCCGAAGGGGACTTCGTCGTGGCCTGGTCCAGCTTCGTCCAGGACGGCAACGGCTACGGCGTGTATGCTCGCCGTTACAGCCGGGCGGGCGCGGCTCTCGGCGGCGAGTTCCGCATCAACCGGACGACCGACAACTGGCAATATCAGCCCGCGGTGGCCATGGCGGCCAACGGCATGTTCGTCGTCTCCTGGAGCACCTTCAACCAGGAGCTGGATTCCCAGGGGCAGCCGACCCGCGACTACGGCATCTTCGCCCGGCTGTACCGCGCCGACGGGTCCGAGTTCATCGACACCGGCACCGGCCTGCCTTTGGGCGAGTTCCGCATCAATGCCACCGTCGTGGGCAATCAAGTCGACTCCAACGTGGCCATGGACGCGGAAGGGAACTTCGTGACCGTGTGGGTCGGCCCCGACAACGATCCGTTCGTCGTTCCTCCCGCGCCCTCCTCCACGGGGATCTACGCCCGCGTCGTCCGCCACACCGCCGGTGCGTTCAGCACCGCCGCCGGCGGCGACACATTCGAAGGATGGAGCGGCGGCTGGTCGACAAGCACGGGCCTGGGCACGTCGACCTCGACGGTCTTCGCGGGCACGCCGGGCGACGATCAGTTCGTCTTCGTTGCCGGCCAGACGCCCGACACCTGGACGGTAAGGCTCAACGGGGTCGCCAAGTCCGTGGGCTTCGGGACCACGCTTTTGAGCTTCGACGGCCGCGGCGGCTACGACACCGTCACGTTCGTCGGAACCGGCGACAAGGAGAAGACCGAGCTGTGGCGGGATCACGCCATCGTCACCGGCAACGGGTTCAGCTTCACCACGGCCAACACCGAGGCGATCAACCTGACCGGCGGCGGCGGCGCCGATGAGGCGATCTATCACGACAGCGACGGCGACGACACGTTCACCTTCCGCGCCGGCGACGGAACCAGCTCGCTGGCCGGTGCGGGATTCTCCCTCAACGTGGCCGGCGTGCGCAAGGTGCAGGCCTCGTCGAGCGGAGGCAACGACGTCGCCAAGCTCTACGATGCGGCGGGGATCGACTCCCTGATCGCCTACCCGACCTATGCCCTGATGACCCCCGGCACCGCCGCCTACTCGGTGAAGGCCTCCGCGTTCAAGACCGTGGAGGCGTATTCCAGTGGCGGCCCGGATACCGCCCGGCTCTATGACGACGACGGCGGCGACGATACCTTCACGGCCGACGGCTCCAGCGCCGTGCTCCGCGGCGGACTGTATTCCGTCCAGGCCAACGGATTCCGCTACGTCCACGCCACGGCCCGCGGCGGCACCGACACGGCCGTCCTGAACGACTCCCCGGCGAACGATTCTTTTGCCGCGTACCCGGACTACGCGTTCATGTCCAGCAGCGCGTTCTACAACCGCGCCAACGGGTTCGACAAGGTGGAGGCTTTCTCCCGGCAGGGCGTCGACCAGGCCAAGCTCTACGGCTCCGACAAGGCCGGCTCCAGCGACATCTTCGAGGCCTCGCCGGTCTCCGGCCGCGTGTACGGGGGCGGCACCTTCGATAACCGGGCCAGCAACTTCCGTTATCTCACCGCATTTGCCAATGGCGGCGGGAGCGATATCGCCCGAATGTACGACTCGGGCGGAGTCGACACGTTCGTCGGCACCCCCGACTACGCGATCATGTTCGCCTACGCCTCGCCGAACAACCCGGCCTACACCAACCGGGCCAGCGGCTTCAAGGCGGTGGAAGCGGCAGTCTCAGTTCGCGGCCAAGACGTCGCGCGGTTGTACGATTCCGCCGGCAACGACTCTTTTGTCAGCAGCTTGACCACGGCGGCCCTGACGGGCACGGGATACTCAAATCGCGTCACGAACTTCCGCTACGTCTACGCCTTCGCCTCGTCGGGCGACAACGACACGGCGACGTTCCACGCCTCGGGCGGCGGCGCGGCCACCTTTGAGGGGCGCGCCGCCTACGCCGCGCTCTCCACGACGTCGTACTACCATCGGGCCGCCGGCTTCGACTCGGTGGAAGCCACGTCGTCCGGCAACCCCACCGACCTGGCCCGGCTCTTCGATTCCCTCGGCAGCGACGTCTTCGAGGCCTATCCGACGTACGCCGTTTTCCGCGGCACCGGCTTCTCGAATCGCGCGACCGGCTTCCAGGCGATTTATGCCTACGCCCAAGCCGGCGGCACCGACGAAGCGAACCTTTACGGCTCCGGCGACGTCGACACCTTCGTCGGCAAGCCGGAATACGGCCAGCTCAGCGGCACCGATCCCACGTCCGGCAAGTCGTACCTGTACCGGGCGAGCTACTTCGACAAGGTTCACGCCCAGGCGGGCGCCGGCGGCGACGACATCGCCACGCTGTACGATTCGCCCGACAACGACCTGTTGGAATTCGTGGGCGACTCGGCCAAGCTTTCCAACGCGGCCAGGGAGTTTGCCCTCTGGGCCCAGAGCTTCAAGGAAGTGACCGCCTACTCCAGCAATCAGGGAGACGACGTCCGGATCTCCGATCCGACGTACCGCCTGAACCTCCGCCAGACTTGGCTGCCTTGACCACTCAGACGACCTCGGGCGGTGAGGCTGTCCGCTAAGGACAGCAGCACCGCCCGGCCCGTTTCTTGGCTCTGCGAACGTCTTGGCTCGACAAGCATACCAAGCTCAAAGCGGCGGTGGAGTCTCCGACCGCAAATCCGCTGCTGGGAGCGGGGAAGATGAAGTTCAACCAGTTCTTGATGGCCCCCTACTTCGGGCCAGGACTCTTGCCGCACGCCCAGAAGCTGTGGATCGACGAGCTGGCGGTGGGCACCGATCGCATCGGACCCCTGCCCGAAGGCGCGAAGTAACGGCGGCCGAGGATGACGGCCTGCGGCCGGGCGCGTATCCGCGCAGGAGTCCCACGGGAGATCCCCAGTTGAAATCGCGCTCGGAGCAGCCTAGAGTGAATGCCGGTGGGGCATTCCATCTTGGACCGAAGTGTGAAAGGAGCAACGGGGATGATCGCGCTTGTCCGCACGTTTCCAACGATGCTCGTCCTTTTGGCGGCCGCACCGCTGGATTCGCCGGCAGGGGTCCCGACCGGCCGCGCGGAGGCGACCGTCACGGAGACCCCCGCTCGCGTGACGGTGGAAAACGAGAGCATCAGGCTGGTCTTTGACGGCACGACCAACTATGTGCCGAGCGAGTTGGCCTTGGTCGAGGCCGCGCTGCCGGTCTGGCCGCTTCGAGCCGAGACCTGCACGGAGAACTTCGACCGGGAGCCGGCCAATTGGGAAGGGATCAACAGTCGCAGCACTCACTTCGCGCCCAAGATCGTCACCCAGGATTTCGGTTACAGCGCCGCGAGCCATCACGCCGGCGGGCAACCGAGCGAGGTCGGTGGGAGAATCAACCCCGCGGGCGAAGCAGCCTACTACGGGTACCGACTGCCGAAGCCGCTCACCCTGGACGACCCGATCGCCGCCTCGGGAAAGATCGTCGTCCCGCGTGGGCCGGGGCACTTCCTGCTGGGCTTCTTCAACCCCGGCACGCTCAACGCGTGGCGCACCCCCAACACGCTGGTGGCGCGGATCAACGGGCGCGGCGACGGTTTTCACTGCCACGTCGAATACTGCACCAGCCGGTGGCGGTGCGATGCCGGCGTGATCGGTCAGATCCTGCCCGGTCACCGCGTTGAGGCCAAGGAGATTCCGTGCGATCGGGTCTACGAGTGGCGACTCGCCTATGACCCCCTTGGCGCCGGGGGCAATGGCCTGCTGGCCTTCACTCTGGACGGTACGACCGCCACCTGCTCGATCGTCAAGGAGCACCGTGCCGACGGCGCCACGCTGACCCACTTCGGCCTGCTGCCGGTGCTCAAGAGCTGGGATAGCGCCGGCGAGGTGTGGATTGACGGCGTGACAGTCCTTGGAAAGCGATTCGATTTCGGGGATGACCCCAAGTGGGATGGACTCAACAACCGCCACACTTATGTGACCAAGAACATCCGGCCGCGGTTCGACTTCGGTTGGAGCCCGACCCACTTTGCGGGCGGCCAGGCCGCGGGCGAGCTGGGTGGGTTGATTTTCCGGGGCGACTGTCGCGAACCGCACCGCATGGCGGCCTACGGCGCCCGGCTCTCCACCCTGACACTCGGCACGCCGCTCTACGCCCGAGGCAAGGTCAGTATGATCCGCGGCGTGACCGATAGCACCGCGTCCATCGGTTTCTACAATTCGACCTGGAGCCTGCACTCCAACCCCGCGCAGGACCAGAGCATCCCGATGGACTACCTCGGCATCAACATCGAGGGGCCCTCGTCCGAGGGCTTCTTCTTCTATCCCGTCTACCGGGTCCACGGCCACGTCGCCAAAGCCCTGGACGGGAGATCGGGCAAAGCCCCGCACATCTACCCGGACCGCAAGGCTCACGACTGGATGCTGAAGTACGATCCCGCGGGGGCCGGCGGCCGTGGCCGGATCACCGTCAGCCTCGACGGCCAGACCGGAACACTGGACCTGGAGCCGGGCGCCAAGGCGATCGGGGCGTCGTTCGACCGCTTCGGCATCTGCACACCCTGGATCGACGGGAACAGCGTGACGGTCTTCTTCGACGACATCCAGTACACCTGTGGCCCACCTCCGCCTCAAGTGCAGGCGGACGAGAAATCCCCAACCCAACCGTGAAAGGAGCAACTGCGATGATCTCGCTTCTCAACGTTTTTCCATGGATCCTCGTCCTTCTGGCGGCCGCGCCGGCGGCCAAACCGGTTAACAGTCTGACCGAAGACGAGAAGAAGGCCGGCTGGCGGCTCCTGTTCGACGGCAAAACCACCGAGGGATGGCGCGGCTACAAGATGGACAAGATGCCCCCGGGATGGAAGGTGATCGACGGCGCTCTGGTCCGCGTGAGCGGCGGCGCGGGCGGCAAGGGCGCCGGCGGCGGCGACGACATCATCACCGTCCAAGAGTTCGACAACTTCGAGCTTAAGCTCGAGTGGAAAATCGTGGACCGCGCCGGCAACAGCGGCATCATCCTGCGGGCCTCGGAGGACGCCGTCACTTCGTGGCACACCGGGCCCGAAATGCAGATTCTGGATAACGCGGCGTATCCCGGCCGCAGCGTGAAGGAGATGGCCGGGGCGTGCTACGACCTGGTTGCCCCATCGAAGGACGCCTCGCGCCCGCGGGGCCGGTGGAACGCGGTCCGAGTCGTGGCCGACGGCCCGCACGTCGAGCACTGGCTCAACGGCGTGAAACTCCTCGAGTACGAGCTGGGGAGCGACGACTGGAACCAGCGGGTGGCCAAGAGCAAGTTCAAGGCCATGGAGCACTTCAAGAAGCCGCCCATGAAAGGCCACGTCTGCCTGCAGGACCATACCGCCCGCCTTGAATTCCGCAACATCAAGCTCCGGCCGCTTCCTCCGAAGACGCAGCCGTAGAGGCTGCCCTCTTCTCAGCAAAGAGAGACGCAGCGGTGGACAACAACACCTACGACAGGTACGTTCTCTTCACGCGATCCCGGCAGGACCTGGGCAAGGTGGACAATTCGCAAACCACGATGGCCCTGATGCGGTTTGGTGATGCCCCGATCGTCGGCGCTGCGAGCGACGTTCTGCGCAAGACGTACCCCGATGCGAAAACCGGGCCGGTGCTGGACCTCTCCCGGGGCTGGGAGCCGCACTGGACCTACAGCGAGGTCTTCGGGAAGCAATGACCCGCGCAGTCCCGCGTAGGTTATGCTTCAGCATAACGTCCCACGTGACCGCATGTTATGCTAAAGCATAACCTACTCGTTCAGCCGAGAGCATTCAGCATCACGGCAGCGCCACGTCCTGCCATCCTTCGGTGCCGTAGCGGATGTCCCGCTCGACGAACTCCCAGATAACGAGCCTCTTGCCGGCGAGCAGGGCCGGCTTGCGGTACAGGTCCTGACGGACCAGCGTGGAGCCTCCCCCGTCGTTCACGAGCGATGCAAGCGGGAACCCAAGTTCGCAGGCCAGATGGGCGATGAAGCCCGCGGAGCGCGGCTCGTCCTGCTGGTAGATCCGCAGGAAGCTGTCGCCCAGCACGAGAACCGGCGACGCCGGGTCGTCGCGATAGAGGAAAAAGGGGTCAGAAGTCTTTTTCCGTGACGGATCCCCCAAGACGATCACCTCCTCTCCCGGAAAAAGAGTTCTGACCCCTTTTTCTCCGCTCCGGATCACTTGGCTACACACGATTTCCTCGGGCGGAAAACGCCGCTCGATCTGTGGCACCCGAGTCATCTGGAGGACGTCGCCCCGGCGCTTCACGGTGACCGGTCTCAGATCGAAGCGGGCGGTGCCTCGTTCGACCCAGCCGCGCTGGAGAACCCTTTGCGCCACGGCCCGGGCTGCCAAGTGCATTCCCTCCGGCGACCAATGGGTGTCCCGGGCGAGGTAGAGCGCGACCCGGCGGTCCGGCGGCGTCTCAGCCTTTGCCTTGGCGAAGACGGCGAACAAATCGACGACTTCAACCCCGGCCGCCTCCAATTGTTCAAGCAGCTTGCGCGTAGACCGACTGACCGGCTCGCCGGACGCTCCGGCCCGGGCGGAGAGCATTTCCGGGTAGACGCTCGCCTTGTTGGGGGCCGGCACGACCAGGAGGGCAATCTTCCGGGCGGCAAGTTGATCGCGGAAGGAGACGATGACGGAGGCCGGGTCGTCCCGGACTTCCGGCAAAGGTAGAAGGGGTCGGGAGTCTTCTTCTTCGGCGACAGGTCCTTTCACCTGCTGGCTTCTCCCGGAAGAAGACTCCCGACCCCTTGATCTTTCGATCAAGTACTGCACCTCCGGCTTGTAGAAGAACCAGCCGTCGCGGCCCTTCACGGCCTTGTCGCCGCAGTCGCCGAGGACGATAAACTGCGCGTATTGCACCCAGGGCCGGATCCGCTCAGCGAACCAGCAGGCGTCGTCGAGTTGCTTCTCCAGGGAGCGGAGGTTCGCCTCGGTCGGCGGTTTGCGGAACAGGTTCGCAATCCGCGGCCGCTCTCGCCGGCTAAGTTCGATGCCGACCTGCGTAAGTCCCACGCTGAAGATCGCCGTGAGAAACGCCACCGCGAGCGCTCCCTGCCTCACCTTGTCCTTGGTCACGGCATGCTCCTAGAACTGGAAGTACAGAAAGGGGTTGAACGCCTGGACGAACATCGTGGCAATCGACAGGTAGAACAAGACGGCCAAGATGACGACCTTGGGCCAAGTGATCCTTTTCGCCCAATCGAAGCCCTGCACCGGAGAAAACGCCAACAGGGCGCAAAGCCCCATCAGGAGCCAGTAGCCGCGGGTGTAGATCACTGCTCCGAGCAAGGCGGTGCTCGCGTGGAGCGGCGCACCGCCGAACATCGCGCCCAGGTACCGCACCGCTTCGCCCAGGTTCCCGGCACGGAAGAGGACCCAGGAGAACAGCACCAGCACGAAGGTGGCCAGGATTCGGACCGGGCGCGGAAGACGGTGGTAGAGGCTCTGTTTGCCCAGTGCCCGCTCCAGCACCAAGAGCCCGCCGTGGTAGGCCCCCCAAACCACGAAGGTCCAATTGGCCCCGTGCCAGAGGCCGCCCAGGAGCATCACCACCGCCAGGTTGACGTAGGTCCGCCGCGGTCCCTTGCGGTTGCCGCCCAGCGGGATGTAGAGATAATCGCGCAAGAAGCTGGAGAGCGAGATGTGCCACCGCCGCCAGAACTCGGTGATGCTCTCGGACCGGTAAGGGCCGTCGAAGTTCTTGGGGAACTCGAAGCCGAGCATCCGCCCCAGGCCGATCGCCATGTCGGAATACCCCGAGAAATCAAAGTATATCTGGAAGGCGTAGGCGATCACGCCGAACCAGGCGGCCAGGGCATCCGGCGATTCGGCGGCGAAGACCGCGTCGGCCACCGGGCCGATCTTGTTGGCCAGGAGGACCTTCTTGGCAAACCCCAGGATGAAGATCCCCACGCCGGTGGCGAGCTTCTCCAGCGTGTGCGCCCGGGAGACCAGTTGGCCGGCCAGGACATGGTAGCGGAGGATCGGCCCGGCAATGAGCTGCGGGAAGAGGGCAACGAACAGGGCGAAGTCCGTAAACGAGCGGACCGGTGGGGCGTCGCGCCGGTACACGTCGATCGTGTAGCTCAGGCAGTGGAAGATGTAGAACGAGATCCCCGCCGGCAAGGCGACCTGAAGCACCGGCAATGCGCCGCTCCCGAAGACCTCCACGAGCCGGTTGAGGTTCCCCTGGAAGAACATCGCGTACTTGAAGAAGCCCAAGAGCGCGAGGCTGGCGGTCACGGAGACCGTGATAGCCAGCAGTCGCCGCTGCGGGCCGGCGCCCGCCCTCGCCATGACCAGGCCGCAGAGGTAGTTGATCACCGTGGCGGCCAGCATCAAGAGCACAAACCACGGCTGGTACCAACCGTAGAAGACGTAGCTGGCCGCCAGGAGGAAAAGGTTCCGCTTACCGGGCAGCGAGTAATAGACGAGCAACACCACCGGCAGGAAGTAGAAGACGAAGACCCGCGTGGTGAAGACCATAGATGGCTACTTGGCGACCCGATTCGTCCACGCGGCCCAGTGGATCGGCCCCTTCCACTCCTTGAAGTATCGGTTGACGATCGGGCCCATGTAGTAATCGTCGATCGGGA
The DNA here is from genome assembly GCA_964354135.1 of uncultured Planctomycetaceae bacterium. GTDB lineage: Bacteria > Planctomycetota > Planctomycetia > Pirellulales > Thermoguttaceae > CAYGZA01. The sequence goes on along the minus strand of CAYGZA010000022.1, from coordinate 11,591 downwards.
CCTCCAGGGCCATGCGGTGCTCGTCCTCCGGCTCGAACTGCGCGAGGTTGCCGCCGATGGCCTCGACCCGGGCATCCGCAGCGGCGGCCCGCGGCTTGTGCGGATTGTAGTGGGCCACGTAGATCGTGTCGCCCTCGACCTGCCCGCGATGGACCTGGAGGACCTTGTACTTCATCACGAAGGCATAGTCGTAGTTGGGGAGGTTCGGAAAGGTGCCGCGGATCTCCACCAGTTGGGCGGTTACTTCGCAACTGCCGCGGCGGGTGACCTCGGCGTCTTCGCCGGTGTCGGCCTCGCGCGAGCAGGAACTAAGGCACAGAGCGGCAAGAAGCCATACCCCGAGCATGGAGCAAAGACTTCCGAAGTCTTGGAGACTTCGGAAGTCTGGTCTTGTACGGGTCATTTCGCGGCCCCCACGTCGGCGTAAGTCCAGCAGGGCTCCCAGCCCTCGCCGAACGGGAGCACCGGGCCGTCCTTCGTGCGGGGGTGGACCTTGCGGAGGTCCTTGCTCTGGCCGGCGATCGTCGGGGCGTCGCTCAGGCGCATGAGGCAGAGCGGGGCCCCGGACGATTCCGAGCCACCCCCGTCGACCAGCCCGCGGGAGAAGACGACGTACTTGCCGTCCGGCGAAAGCCCGCCGCCGTAAATGTGCCGCCCGTCCTCGCCGTAGACCAGTTGCGACTTCTTCCCCTCCCCGTCGGCCATCCAAAGTTGGGTCCAGCCGTAGCCGCCGCCCCCGGGCTGGCCCCCGGGACGGGAAGAAAAGACGATCCGCTCTGAATCCGGGAACCAGTCCGGCGTGCAGCTCTGGAACCTGTGGACCGCGTTGAGTTGACCGGTGGCGGCGCTCAGCCGGGCGACCGCCCACATCTCTCCCAGGTGGTTGGCCACCCCGCAAAACCACTTTCCGTCGGGCGACCAGAACACCTGCTGATACACCCCGCTCCGCGGCAGCTTGCGGACGACGTTCTTCGTGGCCAGGTCCACGATCTCGATCCCCTTCAGGGTCAGGCAGGCGATCTGCTTTCCGTCCGGCGACCAACTGGCCCAGGGAAACTGCTTGTCTTCGCCGACGGGTTCGGGCCTGCTACCATCGGCGTTGGCGAGAATGAGCTGGCCCTGGAATCCCCACTTGTCGTGGCTGATGACGGTTCCTCTGGGCGTGCGGCGGTAGAGCATCTTCTTGCCGTCCGGCGAGAACCGCGGCGCCCCTTCTTCGAAGTCCGGCGTGTTGGTCAGGTTCCGCCGCCGGGAGCCGTCGGGCCGCGAGACGTAGAGGTCCCACGTGCCGTTCTCGCCGCGGGCGCCGTAGACGATCCAGCCCTTGTCTCGGACTTCGCGGGCCAGCGCGGCCGTGGGCTCGTCGCGTGCCGGAGGATCGGCAAAGGCCGCAGACAGCCCGGTCCCCAGGAGCAGGGCCAGCATCCAATCCACCGCTTTACCCGTCATCTCGATGCTCCCGCTCAAACCTGTGCGCGATTGTCGTTGTCCGTAATCCCGGGACGAATCCTTCTATCATACCTGCCTCACCGACCCGATGAAAGCGAGCCTCGCCCGTCAGGTCCGGCCGGGATTTCCGGCGCACAGAAGGGGACTAAACAGGGTTTCACGATTCCGGGAGGGCGAGGCTCCTGCCGAGCCGCACTTCTGGCCGCCAGACTCGCGTTTCTTGCCCGGCTCGGCAGGAGCCTCGCCCTCCCGGAATCACGCAATGTCGTTTAGGAGCCCCGACGCACCCCGACTCCGGCAGTTGCCTCGCGGTAACCTTGATTTGGAGCCCCGAGAAACGTATCTATTGTGGTGAGCCAATAAGACTTCCGAAGTCTTGGAGACTTCGGAAGTCTGCGAGACGTGCCCGAATTCCTGCCGTTTATGAGACACCGCCGCCGCAGAACATGAGCGTCTGTGAGACGACTACTCCCGGTCTGGGTGGATTCCTGCGGCGCGGGCTCGCGACTCGGGTGCGTGCCGTTCTCTCGCTGTTGCTTGCGGCGGCATTCCTGCTTCCGGCCGCAGACGGCCGTGCAGATCCCGGTGGTCCCGCGGGAGCGGTTTCCGCGGAGGACGCAGCGGCCGGTCGATTGCCGGTCCAGCGGCAGGGCGCCCGGGGCATCTTGATCGACGGAATCCACGCCAACGACCTCTCCACCGTCGGCCTGGGGCCCGAAGTTTACGAGTACCACCAGACCACGGGATATCGCCGCCTGTTCGAGTATCTCCGCTCGCGCGGCGTGTCCTGCGATCGCGTGACGGAGGGCCGTCTCGATTCGGAGCGGTTGTCGCGATACCGACTGCTGTTTATGAACCTGGCGTCGTCGGAGCGGCCGCCGCTCTTGGTTTCGGAAATCGCCGCGATCCGCTCGTTCGTTGTTCAGGGCGGCTCGCTCCTGGTAATCACCGATCACTCGAACTGCTACTTCCACGCGCACCGGCTCCAGCCGCTGTTTGCCGAATTGGACATCCGGTCGCACACCGACACGGCGTGTGACGAGCCGCCGCACACCCTGGGAAACGGCAAGGGTTGGATCGCCGTCACCAGGTTCAAGCCTCACCCGGTTACTGCCGATCTGAAGTGCCTGGGCCTGCAGACGGGCGGCTGCGTCGACCCGAGGTTTGCCGTGGCGATGACTGGCGAGCGGTCGTGGGCCGACGCCTGGTCCGCCGGCATGTACGGCGAGGAGAACGCGCCGGGCTTCCTCGGCAACTTTCGCCGCGATCCGGGGGAGCCGGCCGGCCCGCTCGGCGTGGTCATGGCCAAGTCCCTAAAGCGCGGTCGCATTGTGGTCATCGGCGACCAGAACATGCTCGGCGAGAGTTTCGTCAACTACGCCGACAACTACCGCCTGTGGCTCGGGGCGGTCGCCTGGCTGCTCGGCGAAGAGCGGCTCCGCGAGGCCAAGCCCTACCACGAGTGGCGGTCGCCGCGCATCCGGCTCTACGAGCGATACGAGCGGGCGGCGTTCGGCTCGCCCGACCCCGACGGATGCTATCACGCCTGGGTGCTGCTCAACCGCTTCTATTGGGCCTTTGCCGGCGACCGGCTGTCGGAGCCTTGCGACCTGATGGTCTTCGCCTACAACGACTGCGAGCTGCCGGCCGAAGCGGTGGCCGCGGTCTCCGCCCATCTCCGCCGCGGCAAGAACGCGCTCGTTCTCAATGCGGAGAGCCATACGCTCTGGGAGGAGCCCGGCGTAGTGGGCCAAGTGTTGAAAGGGATGGGCGTCGCCCGCCCGAGCCGGCACGCCGCCGACGGGAAACTAATCATCGAGCTGCCCGCGGCGGGCGCCATCCACGTGCTGGGCCCCGACACGGTCCTGGACAACGGAATCCTGCCTCCGCCGACCCGGGTGCCGACTGCCGCCGAGAAAGAGCGAAACCGGCAGCTCCTCGACGCCGTCCGCGATGCGCTCACGGGGAAGCCCCTCGACTCTGACGGGCACGGTCTCCGTCTACCCCAGCCGCAGTGAAGCCACGATCCTGCGGTCCTCCGACACGCTCCCCAGCGAGAACCCGTCTGCGACGCGAGCCCCTTTGCCTCAGCCACGACGCGATTCAAAGTCCGCAAAGTCCGCTGGCCGAACAATGTGAATGCCGCGAAACTCGCGAAGAACCAGCAAGGTGCTCGCGCAACTCGATCAAGATGGACGGAGAGGCGACGATGCGATGGTGCTGAAGGCAATGTTCGAACAACTCGTTGCACGCGCCGCGCGCGATGAATGCCGCGATGAGCACGTTCGTGTCGAGCACTACCTTCATGAGACGCGGTGGAAAACGTCCTGATCCGTGTAGATGCCCTGCTCCTGGGCTTTCGGCACAAGGCGGTCGCGCAACAGTCGGTACTGACGCAGCAAGAGGTACTGCTTCAGCGCCTTGCCGACGAGCTCATTCGAGGAAATGCCCTCCTGCCGAGTCGCTTCATCCAGCGCCACAATGACTTCCCTCGGCAAAAGAACGGTCAGCGATTGGTCCATGACACGACCTCTACCTTCACGGTATGACGTAGAAGAGTGTTCCGATGCCAGGCACTTCCCTCATCATACACCATCGCGGGAGCGTTTTCAATCGCGTCGCTTTCCGCCGCTCGCTACGTGTGCCCGTTTCCCCAGGTCACTCCGCCGGGCCCACGTCCCGCCCTAATCCCATAAGACTCGTCCGGACCCAGTCGCGGAACGAGCGGACCAGGGCAGTCTCGCTCATGGTGTTCACTTGCCGCAGCACCTTGACGAGCTGCGCGACGGGGAGTTGGGGAAAACAGATGCTTGCGTCGCGAGGCACGTACTGACCGGCCGTACTGAGCTCATAAACCTGGAGCGTCTCGCCACCGAATCGCCACAACTCCGGCACGCCGAAGGCCGCGTAGAGGGACATTTTGTCGATGACCGGCGAGGTGATCTCAACCTCGATCGCCAGATCGGGCGGCGGATCGATCGCGAAGTCGAGTTCGCCCTTCGTCCGCACAACGCGCTCATGCCCGACATAGTAGCAATTGTCCGGCTCAAAGCCGCGCTGGAGGTCCTCCCTCCTGAACGTCATCGTCCGGCAGCTCTTGATGTCGGTATTCAACTCCTCCGTCCAGACATCGATCAGTCGCCCGATCAGGTACCCGAATTGCTCGTGCAACTGAGAGGGTGACATCATTTCCAGGTCTCCCCGATCGAAGGTCATGCGAACGCGATAGTTCTCAGGAGCAGCCCGCAGGTCTTCGTACGTCTCCCAACTGACGCCCTGAAGGCAAAACCGCTGTTCCCGCTGAATCTGCTCGACGGTAGTCATCGTCGATCTCCCGGATTCTGATGGCTCCTACGGCAGCAATCGCCGCGTGCTGCGGTCCGCGACGATCTGGACCGCCAACTTGTCGCCCGCTTCCGCACGCATCTGAACGCCGCAAAGCCTGCTCGTAACCCAGCCCGCGTCGTCCGGACTCAGCCTTGTGTAGTCGCCGCCTGACAGCGCGTAGACCTCAGGGGTCTTGCTGTTCCGGTCGATCACCCATACCTCGGGCACGCCGAGCTTGGCGTAGAACGGGAGCTTCTCGTAGGTCTCGTCGTCGGGGCTGCGGATCTCCACCACGGCGGCCGGCGCACCCTCGAAGTACTCGTCGTGGTCGATGCCGAAACGATCGGGCGTCAACAACACGAGGTCCGGGATCCGGTAGTCGTTGGGCCAGCCGCCGACCGAGGCGACGTTGACCTCGTGATACACGCGGTTGCCGCGGGGCTCAGCCCAGTGGTTCCGCAGCCACGTCTCCAAGGCCCACTGAAAGTCCTGGTGGGTGCGGTTGGGCATCGGCGGCATGTGCAAGACTCCTTCCCACATCTCGTCCCAGTGGTCGGCCCCGGTCTGCTTGCGCCATTGGCGAATCGGAGGTGGAACCACAGGCTTGACGGCTCTCACTGCTCTTTTCCCCTTATCGAAGACCCATCGCACCGCGTTTCCATCCATTGTACGTCGCCGGACACGCCGCGACCAGAGAAGACTCCGAGGGCGCACCGCTGAGCGGCCGGCCAACAACAACTTCGCGTTTTTACCGCCGCGTGTCCTCGCCCCCTGCCCCTGTCCCGCCGACGGGATAGGGGAGTTGTTGCCAGACACGATTCACCGTGCCGGGACCACTGCCGACGCCGCAATCGCCTGCAACTCCCGGCGCATGGGCGAGGCGTCGGCGTTGGGCAGGCCGATCCGCTGGATCATGAGGACCATGATGAGGTCCTTCTCGGGGTCGATCCAACCTTGGGTGCCGAACGCGCCGCCGTGGCCGTAGCTCCCGGGAGAGAGCATCTCCGTGACGCCCTCCGGCTTGCGGACGACCGCCCAGCCGAAACCGAAGCCCATGCCCGACGTGAAGCCGGAAGTCAGCCCGCCGGTCTGCACCCGGGTCATGGTCCGGACGCTCTCGGGCGAGAGGACTCGCTTTCCCCCGAGCGTGCCGCGGTGGAGCATCATCTGGTAGAACCGGGCCAGGTCGCCGGCCGTCGAGTAGAGGCCGCCGGCGGGGATGGGATACTTCGCGCCGGGCGGCAGGCCGAGGATGTCGCCTTTGGACGCCACGAGCTTGCCCTTCTCCAAGCCGTAGGTCACGGCGAGGCGAGTCTGTTGCTGCGGCGTCGGAAAGAAAGTCGTATCGGCCATCCCCAGCGGCTCGAAAACCCGCTTCTGGAGGAACGCCTCGTACGGCTGCCCCGAAGCCACTTCGATGATTCGCCCCAGCGTGTCGATGCCGATATTGCAGTAGGCCCACTTTGTCCCCGGCTCGAACTCCAAGGGCTGCTCGGCGAACAGACTCACCCCTTCGGCCAGCGTGCGGTTCCGCTTCACGTAGAGATCGGCCAGTGCGGGCGGCAATCCGCCGGGCATGCCCGACGTGTGCGTCAGGAGGTCGCGAATGGCGATCGGCCGCGACGGTTTCTTAAGCGCGCCCTCTTTGGCGCCGGCGTCCTTCCCGCCGCCGGTCTTTACGCGCAGGCCGCGGAACTCGGGAAGGTGCTTCTCCACGGCGTCCTCAACCGAGAGCTTTCCGTCGTCCGCCAGGATCATGATGCCGACGGCCGTCACCGGCTTCGTCATCGACGCGATGCGGAAGATCGAGTCGGGCCGCATCGCGGTCTTCTTGTCGAGGTCCTGGTACCCAACCGCCTCGACACTCGCGACTTGATCGTGTCGCCCTACCAGTGTCACCGCCCCGGCGATTTCGCCGCGGTCGACGAACCCCTGCATGGCCGGACGGATCCGAGCCAAGCGATCCCGGTCGAGTTCCGCGGCAACGACCGAGCCGGCGCAGGCCAGCACCGCAAACACGGCGGCGAGCAAGACGACGCCGTCTCCCTTTGGGAGAAAGTTGGGGTGAGGGTTCTTCTTGGAGTGCCGAAATAGCGCCATTGCAGTACATTGCTTCATCATCGGAGTCCTCCTTCAGGTCGCGAACGTCTTAGCGGCCGGCCAACAACAACTTCGTGTTCTCACCGCCGCGATCTCGAAGTGTAGTGTTTCCGGCCAAGCGGTACAACGGTTAAGGTAGGTGACGGTCTCCTCCAGACCGAGGAGAAGCAGGGTGGGTCGAGCGAGGCGACGGAGCCAGCCCCCTTTCCGCGGCCCGTTGGGGTGACGGGCGCCGTCAGCCTCACAACCGGCGGCCCCGGTGGGATCTCGCGCATCCCTCAGAAACCCTAAGTCACTCGTCATCGGCACGTCCGGCTCGTTCGCCCGTTGCCGGCGGCAGAACTGCTCCCTCCGGACCCCTGGGCGCGCGGAAAGGCAGGGCTCGTAACGACGTTGGCTGGGACGCCTGCGGTGCCGGTTCTCGCAAATGCCATCGCTGTGTGGGGCCCGGCGGATAGCTTTCGCCGCCGCCGGGAGTTTCGCCGATAAACCCGGTAGCTTACCGAACACCTCCACGTTGAGACGGCTCAGGGACTGCTCCATGAATAAGCACACGTTTCGGGTTGTCAGCCGCGGGGCCGACGGACAGATCCGCATCCGGGACTACGACTCGGCGGAAGACCTCTTACGGCGTCACTTGCAGATCGGGATCGACGACTGCAGCACGGATTTGAACCTGCGGGGCCTGCCGGTGTTCCGCGGCCTGATCGGGCCGATGCCGGAGGCAGACAATGTGATCCGCTACGAGTCCCCCGAGGTGTTCGAAACGCTCACCAAGGAATGGTGCGTCACCAGGCCGACGCGGCTGAGCCGGCCGCCATCGGAGTCCGTGAGCTAGACGGCGGGGATCAGCGGGGCGTGTCGCCGGCCGACCAGGCCGGTTTGCGGCCGTAGCGAGGCGGGTCGCCGTCAAACCGCAGCAGCCCGCCGACCGGCTCTTGCCCCGCCGCTCCCGGCATCGCCGCGGGAGTCATCGCCGTCCAGGCGGAAGTGCCGCTCACGGCATACCGCGCCACGACTTCCTGACGAGGGCCTTGGCGCGACGGCGCGGCGGTCTGAGCGGCGAGCGTCTCCGGCACCAGGCGGCGGCAAGTCACCGGCACCCGGACCACTTCGGTCTTCTTCTCCCATCGCGTCCGCGGGACGTACCGGTAGGCCTGGTACGGCTCGGCAAAGGGGTTCCAACGGTTGACCCAATAGGACTCGCAGGAGTACTCCGTTACCGGCGTCCAGTAGGTGCGGACCGTCTGCCCGATCTCGGTGGTCACCTGTTCCCGGTACACGGTGTACGGCCGTGGGACGCCGCCGGCTTCCGGGACCGGCCGGTCGGCGGTCCGGCGGACCTCGCAGTAGGTGATCCCGTTCTGCTCGTAATAGCGGAGTTCGTCCCCCCGGCTCTGGCGGAGGCACACCAACCCGAGGGCCAAGACGGCGGCCGCCAGCAGACCACGGCTCATATTCACCTCCTGGAAGAGGGTCGGTCCGTCCCTGCGCCCCTGGGGGAACCGTGGGCAAGGAGGGGGAAGTCGCGCCGGAGGAAGGTCCGTCCCTGCGCCCCTGGGGGAACCCCCGCGCGCTGGCCCTCTTCCTCATCATCGGAGTTTTCCGGAGGCTTTCTCCAATTACCCGCCCCAGGCTACCCGCGGAAGAGGATCCGAGAAGGGATAATGCCCCGCAATCCAACCCCGTAGCGGGACACCGGCGGGCCGAGGGGGTAGGTTGGACCCACTTGCAAAGTACCGGCGGATTCGCCATCCTGAAGTGGCCGCAATCGGGGGGGCGGAAAAACGGCACTATCGGTCCGCAACAGGCACGCTCCATTGTGCGAGGGTGACCCCATGATCGATCCCGGGTTGCTGAAACTCCTGGTTTGCCCGGAGAACCGGACCGGCCTCCATCTGGCCGAGGAGTCGCTCGTGGCTCGGCTCAACGAGGCCGTGGCCGAAGGGAAGCTCAAGAACAAGGTCGGTCAGCCGGTTCGGTCACGGGTGGATGAAGGATTGATCCGCGACGATGGGACCCTGTTGTATCCCGTGGTGGAGGGCATTCCGGTGCTGCTGATCGATGAGGCGATCCCGTTGGAGCAACTTGAGTAAGCCATGGCCGCGAAGACGATTTTCAAGAAGATCATCGACCGGGAACTCCCGGCGGAAATCGTGTACGAAGACGATCTCTGCCTGGCGTTTCGCGACATCCACCCGCAGGCGCCGGTCCATCTTGTCGTGATTCCCAAGAAGGAGATTACCTCCGCCAGCGAGGTTGTCGCGGAGGATGAGGCCCTGGTGGGCCACTTGTTCGTGGCGATGGCTAAGATTGCGGCACAACTCGGGCTGTCGGGCGGGTACCGCGTGGTGACCAACTCGGGACCCGATGCGGGGCAGGTGGTCATGCACCTTCATTTCCACCTCTTGGGGGGGCGCGAATTCGGTTGGCCGCCGGGTTGATTCTTCGGGCGGGTGCGGTTTTCCCCGATGGTCGAACTTTGAGTGCGGACCCTTTTCGCGGCTGGGGGAGTCAGCTACAATACGGACTCCAAATCGAGCCCGTCTGGGCTGGAGGAGGCGTCATCATGTCGATCCGGAAGGGGGCAAACCGCTATCCGCGGCCCGGCCAGAGGATCGCACCGGCCACGCTCAGCCCCGCTCTCATGGAGAGCATCCCCAAGCACCTGGTTGCTGGTACTCCGTTCGAGGGGATGAGGCTGGCCGACTTGGACGAGACGGTCTGGGAGGAGTTGCACCCGGAGTTGATATCCGAGCTTTCGGAAGTCGTCGTTCACCACGTTGCGGCCGGATGTGCCCGAAAGGTGTTTCAGCATCGTCATTTTCCGCGTCCTCCGAGCTGGGTCAGGCTGGACGAGCTTCGGCTGGAGCATCGCACTCGGCTCTGTTTGGCGCGGGAGGGGTTTGAGGCGAACTCCCAGCTATTGGGGGATCAGACGATCGGGCAGATCCTGTCGTTTCGGGCCTTCGGTCCCCGGTGTCTGGTGGACCTTCTGAGCGCTCTGGAGTCGCTGCTGGCGAGGGAGAATCCACTCGACCGCCAACTGACGGCCGAGGCGGAGCGCCTGGCGGCCGTCCCCGAGGCAGTGTTGGCCCGCCGGGACGATCCCCGCTTCGGGCCCCTGATCAACGAGGTGGACGTGGCGGCCCACGACGCCAAGGAGCTGGCCGACCACCTGGCTGCGCGGAGCCAAGACCCGCCCGATCCCCTCTACGCAACCGAGCAGGTTCGCAAGCTCCGCGAGCGAATCGTGTCCATGCCCGTTTGGACGCTGGAAGAGGAGCTCGCGCAGGTCTTCGCTTCCACGCCCCACGCGCGGAATCGGGAGATCGTGGTCGGTTACTACGGCTGGAAGGACGGGAAGTGCCATACGTTGGCGGAGATCGGGGCCCGGTACGGAATAACCCGAGAGCGGACGCGGCAGATTTGCGCCAAGCTGGTCAAGCGCGAAGACGCGGCGAGAATCCTGGCCCCGGTCATGGACCGGACGCTGGCCTTCCTGGACGAACGGCTCCCGGCCTCGGTCGCCGCCCTGGAGCAGCAGATGAAGGAGGTCGGACTGACCGCGGTCGGCCTGCCGCTGGAAAACGTCGCCGGCGCCGCGAGGCTCCTCAGGCGGCCGGTCCCCTTCCGGATGGTCGCCGTGGGTACGGAACGTCTGGCGGTGCGGCCCGTCGAGTGCGCTGCCCCTGCGGCGATCGTCGAGGCCGCCAAGAAGGAAGTCTACTACCACGGCATCGCCACGGTGGATCGGATCGTCGAGTTGCTTTCGGGCCGATGGCCTGGGCGGGTCTTGCCGGCGATGGTCAGGGAAACGCTGCAGCTGGTCGAGGGTTTTCGGTGGTTGGATCGGGAGGCGGGCTGGTTCCGGCTGCTTACGATCGCCAAGCACGGGCTGCCCAAGGCACTCGACAAGGTGCTGGCGGTGACCGAGCGGATCCGGGTGGCGAGCTTGGCGGCCGCCGTCTGCCGCAACCGGCGGATGTGGCGGGTCCCGCCGCCGGATCGGGTGCTCTTGGAGTTCTGCCGCCAGACGCCCGGCGTGCGCGTGGAAGGGGATTGGGTGATTGCCGACCCGCCGCGGTCCTGGGAGGAGGCGCTGACCGGCGTTGAGGCCGGCCTGGTCAGGATCCTCAAGCGACACGGCCCGGTGATGGAGCGAGGCGCGTTGGAGGACCTGTGCGTAGCCAACGGGATGAACCGGTTCAGTTTCCATGCGTTCATCGCCGGTTCCCCGGTGATCGTGCAGTACGGCCACAGCGTCTACGGCCTCCTGGGCGCGGAGGTCACCCCGGCGACGGTCCAATCGCTGATCGCCAGGCACCGGGCGGAGCGGGCGCCTGCGCGGGTGCTCCGGGCCCACGGCCGCACCGGCGAGGGGCGTATCTGGCTCAGCTACCGGCTCTCCAAGGCGGCCAGCACCTACGCGGTGGTGACGGTGCCGGCCGCGCTGAAGGACGTCGTGTGCGGCAAGTTCGCGCTGCTGTCGGACGAGGGACGGTCCGTCGGGACCCTCGCCGCCAAAGACGGCCGTGCGTGGGGCTTGGGCGCGTTCCTCCGCGACCAGGGCGCACGGATCGACGACCACGTTCTGTTGACCCTCGACCTCGACCGGCGCACGGCCGCGATCGCCATCAACGGGGAGCGACCGGGGGCGAGGGACCAGGGACCAGGGACCAGGGACCAGGGACCAGGGACCAGGGACCAGGGAC
>CAYGZA010000021.1:0-35975 GCA_964354135.1 uncultured Planctomycetaceae bacterium | reverse complement strand
AAAACGCTCAATCGGTCAATAACAATCCCCTGTAATGATGCTACAGACTCCTTTTGCTGCACTTTTCAAGGGGGCCGACAGGCTGTTTGGTGGCAAATCCCGGGGAACGTGTAGGGTTTTATCGCGTCGTCGCGCAGCAATAACCGACAAAACCTCGTTGAACTGAACCGCGGAGCGTCAGGGGGCTTCCGGCGGCTTTCTGTTGGGGATTGTATCAGACGGGGGGAGGAATTGGTAGCGCGCCAAGGGGTGCGTCGGGGAGGCTCGGCGGGACGGGCGCGGCCTTGTGATCTTGGGGCGGGCGCACTGCCTCACCGCTGACTGGCTCAAAAGGTTGCATCAGGAACCTCCGAGGGAATCCCGTCCCAACGCACTTGCTGGGTACATGCTACCGCTCAATATAGCTAGTCCCGGAGACCCCGACAATGATCTCCGGATAAAGGGGCGATGCCGGCACGCCCATATAACAAGGGAAGTCAACGCCTGGATTTCAACCGCAGATGGACGCGGATAAACGCGGATCAAGACGGGACTGTCCGAAGCCGTCGTCTTTCGCCTATCCGCGTTCATCAGCGTCCATCGGCGGTTTCTTCCCCAACCTGTGGATCAAGAACGCGGTCCTCTCTCTTTTCGACGGGCTGGAAGCAGGCTTTCCACGCCAGGGCCGCAAGGGAAAGCAGGAAAATCGCCAGCCCGATCACGTGCTCCCAGTTAAGGCGATGCCAAACGCTCTCGCGCACCAGATAGATCTCCGGATCGGTCGGTTCGCCGCCGCTTATCGTGGCGAAGGCCCTTAGACCTTCCTTGGTCAGGCGCCCGTCAAGGACCAGGATCCGGCCGTCAGTCATCGCCATATAAGCGACCTGGATGTCTCGCAAGAAGTAGCTCGTCTGGACGTGGTTGCCGGTGACCGGTTGGCTGACGGTCGCGTCGGATGCGAGGGCTTCCTCCAAAGTTGCGTCCCGCGGTTCCATCCAATGGATGTCGGAGTGTGCGACTTCCGTAACCAGGAGCGTGTTCGCGGCGCCGTCGCGGACGTCTTTCAGACGAGCCGACTTGGTGCCGGGCCACAGGGTCCCCGGGCCGGTGACCGCCACGTAGCTCGTGACCGGCGGCGGCTTATCGCCCGTCCAGCGTGCTTTCGGGCAGAGGTAAACGGACGGCATTTTGTCTGCCAGGAGGCGGTTCTTGGGGCCGTCCCAGGGTTCGTTGAAATCGTACTGCTTGTAGAGATCGATGGCTTCCAGGTATGGTAGGAGCAGGACTCGCCAGCTATGCATCGGCTTGCCATCCCGGTCACAAACGACCGCAGGCGGGAAGCGACCGTACTTGTCCTCGTACAGATGCAGCGCTATGGCAACCTGCTTGAGGTTGTTGAAGCATCGCCGGCGACACAACCACTCCCGGGTAGGCGAGTTAACGGGTAGCAGGAGAGCGAGGAGAGTGAGGAAGATAACGAGAACAACTCAGATCTCCAAAATGGTTGCGCGCCGGGTTCGCATCATTCGGACTGCAACCAACAGGACAAGCAGATACGCGGCCACCGCAAGGCCCCAGGGGCCAAACGCCCCCACGGACGACGCCACGAACACAAACACCAGGAAGAGGGTCCGCAGCCGGTACTGCATCAAGGATTCCCCGGTAGTGTGTACAGCCATCCGCCACAGACACAGTCGGTGGGTCTTCGCTGCGCTCGACCTACGCTACAACTTGCCCCTCGCCCCTCATTCCTTCCTACTTTCTCCGTCTCCTCCGTGCCTCTGTGGTGAGTCTCCTCGCTCGCCATCAGTCTGCCGGCACGCACCGGCCGCGGGCCCACGCCCGGAGCTGATCGACGCGCTCCCGCATCAGCACCGAGAGCGGCTGCGTGGCCTGCATCGCCGCGAGAATGTGCTCCGTGGTACAGTCTGTGCCTTCGGTAAACGCCGCGTACAGGCCGGAGATGACCGCCTGCTCGATCTCCGCGCCGGTGTAGCCCTCGGCCGCGGCCACGAGCCGGGCCACGTCGAACTTGCCCTTGTCGCGCCGCCGCTTCTTGAGGTGGATCGAGAAGATCACCTCGCGGTCCTCCGGCCCGGGGAGATCGACGAAGAAGACCTCGTCGAAGCGGCCCTTGCGCATCAGCTCCGGCGGGAGCTGGCCGATGTTGTTGGCCGTGGCGATCAGGAAGATCGGGTGGCGGTGGTCCTGCATCCAGGAGAGGAGGGTCCCGAACATCCGCTGCGACAGGCCGCCGTCGGCCGACTCGCTGGAGGCCGACGCGAACGCCTTCTCGATCTCGTCGATCCACAGCACCACCGGGGCCATCGACTCGGCCTGGCTGAGGGCCTCGCGGAGGCGGGCCTCGCTCTCGCCGATGAACTTCTGGTAGAGCACGCCCGGGTCCATCCGCAAGAGCGGCATGCGCCAGGCCGAGGCGACCACCTTGGCGCAGAGGCTCTTACCGCAGCCCTGCACGCCCAAGAGCAGGATCCCCCGCGGCGGGTCGAGGCCGAACTCCCGGCCGCGGGTCGTCATCCCGCCGCGCCGCTGGTGGAGCCACCGCTTCAGGTTCCTCAGCCCGCCGATCTCGTCCGGCGAGACGTCGGCCATGATGCACTCCAGGCAGCCCATCGTCCCCAGCCGGTTGCGCTTGGCGTCCACGATCCGCGGCAGGTCCGAGCCGTCCAGCAGGTCGTCGTCGTGGATGGCCCCGGAGACGACCCGAGCGGCCTCCTCGCTCGTCAGCCCGCGGAGCGTCTGCACGAGCTGATCGAGATCGCGTTTGGTGAGCTTGGCCTGGATCTCGTGAAGGCTGCGGCCCTGGGCCTCCAGAAAAGTCTGGCGGACGACCTGCTCGAGCTCTTCTTCATCCGGCCAGCCCACGTCGAAGGGGACCGTGAGGCGGCGGACGTCGGGCGGGAGCGCGGTCGCATCGACCAGGATCAGGGTCCAGGTGCGGTTGCCGGGGGAGAAGTACAGGTCGCGGACGTAGCGGACCACCTGCGGGTCCTTGGCGTGGGCGCCGAGGTCCTTGAACAGGTAAACCGCAGGATAGGGCGAATCCTTCACCGCCCGCAGCGCCAAGACGACTTTCCCCGGCTCGACAAAGGTCTTGGAGGTCTCCGGCGGAGCGGCGACCAGGCCCTCGGTGACGGACCACTCCATGAGCGGCAAGCTCAGGTCCTTGGCCGCGCCCCGAACCATGCGGAGGGCCCGGGGCTCGTCGGGCGTCTCGATGGAGATGATCGGATTGCCCGCCCGGATAAGGAGTTTCAGATTCTCGGCCCTCATAGGAAGTTTCCTTCTCCATCGTTCCATCACAGACTGCCGGAAACTTGACTCTCCCACGGGGAAAGAAGATACTGGCGGCAAAGCGTCGGCCCAGCAATGAAAGGAGCGATCATGCCGTCACCACGCAGCCCTGCAACAAACCCGCTGCCGCCGATTGTACCACGTCCCACGCGAGCCTACACCACCGCCCGGGCGATTCTCCTTGGACTTGCCCTGTTGTCGTTACTATCGCCCGGAAAAGCACTTGCGGCCGATCCGCCGAGGTTGCCGAACGTCGTGATCGTCTATGCCGACGACCAGGGCTACCAGGACCTCGGCTGTTTCGGCTCGCCCGACATCAAGACGCCGAACATCGACCAGATGGCCAAGGAGGGGAGGCGGTTTACGAGCTTCTGCGTGGCCCAGGCGGTGTGCTCCGCTTCGCGGACGGCGCTCCTGACCGGCTGCTATCCCAATCGCGTGGGCATTCTCGGGGCGCTGGGGCCCGCGGCCACGCACGGCATCCACGACGACGAGTGGACGCTGGCCGAAGTGGTCAAGAAGCGGGATTACGCGACGGCTATCTTCGGCAAGTACCACCTCGGGCATCACCCCAAGTTCTTGCCGACCCGGCACGGTTTCGACGAGTACTTCGGGCTGCCCTATTCCAACGACATGTGGCCGCGGCACCCGACCGCCGGCAAGAACTTCCCGCTCCTCCCGCTCATCGAAGGGGAGAAGGTGATCCAAACCATGCCGGACCAGACGAAGCTCACTACCTGGTACACGGAGCGGGCGGTCCGGTTCATCGAGACGAACAAGGACCGGCCGTTTCTGCTCTACGTGGCCCAGAGCATGCCGCACGTGCCGCTCCACGTCTCCGACAAGTTCAAGGGCAAGTCCGCCCGCGGCCTTTACGGCGACGTGATCATGGAGATCGACTGGTCGGTGGGCGAGATCCTCAAGACGCTGAAGCGCCTGGACTTGGAGCGGAACACGCTGGTCATCTACACCTC
This sequence comes from uncultured Planctomycetaceae bacterium, assembly GCA_964354135.1. GTDB lineage: Bacteria > Planctomycetota > Planctomycetia > Pirellulales > Thermoguttaceae > CAYGZA01. The sequence goes on along the minus strand of CAYGZA010000021.1, from coordinate 31,707 downwards.
CGACAACGGCCCCTGGCTCTCCTACGGCGACCACGCCGGCTCGGCCGGTCCCTTGCGCGAGGGCAAGGGGACGACCTTTGAAGGCGGAGTGCGCGTGCCGTGCGTCATGCGATGGCCGGGCAAGATCCCCGCCGGGTCGGTCACCAACGAGCTGGCCGCCACGATCGACATCCTCCCGACCGTCGCCAAGCTCGTCGGCGCAGGACTCCCCGCCGACCGGATCATCGACGGCAGGGACATCCGGCCCCTCATGTCCGGCCAACCGGGCGCCAAGAGCCCGCACGATGCGTATTACTACTACTGGGGCCGGGAGCTCCAGGCGATCCGCAGCGGCCGCTGGAAGCTCCACTTCCCCCACGGCTATCCCAGCCTTGGCGAGCCGCGGGGCGCGGGCGGCCGGCCCGGCCCGTACGTCCAGAAGAAGATCGGCCTGGAGCTGTTCGACCTGGAGGCCGACGTGGGCGAGACGACCAACGTCGCCGGCAAACACCCGAATGTCGTGAAGCGCTTACAGCAACTCGCCGAGCGCGCCCGCGACGACCTCGGCGACACGCGGACCAAGCGGGAGGGAAAGAACGTCCGCCAGCCGGGGCAACTGTGAGGGGATCCGAAGGGGGCGGGAGTCCCTTTCCATGCCGGCGGTGACGTCAATCCACTGGTGAGAGCAGCGGCCGCCGAGATGGAAACAGGACTCCCGACCCCGTAGGCTCCTCATTTCAAGAGCACGCTGGCCACCGGGTCGGGGCGCAGGGTGAGCGTCATTCGGCCGTCCTCGATCGCGGTTTTCAGAGCCGAGTTGCCCGGCACGAGCCGGGCCTCGCGCAGTCCGCCGAGCCGGTCTGTCTCCAGCGAGATGCTGACCTCGGCCGGCTCGTAGCGGGCGTTGCGGGCCTCGCGGTCGATCACGTGCAGCACATGCGCCCCGTCGATCCGCGTGAGGATGATCCGGTAGCGGTCCATCCGGGTGGAGGAGAGCGTGGGCTTGCCGATGACCAGGGTCCTCAATCCGGCCCAAAACGCGGCATTGCCGCTGAGTGCTGCCTCGCCAGGGGCGATCAGGATCGCCTCGCCGCTGCCGAAGCGGTTTCGGAGGATGGCCGGAGAGCGGCCCTCGTTGGCGAGCCGGGCAAGCACCTCGGCCGTGGTCGGCTCCACCTGAACCGCCATCGGCAAGAAGGCGACCGGCCGGTCCCCGAAGGCCCGCTTCAACTCAGCGGCCATGTCCACCAGCGGCACCCGCGGCACTTCTTCAGACGCCCGATCGCGGCCGGCCTTGTCGAAGACGCGAATCGTCGCGACGTCGGCCAGCTCGCGGTTTTGTCCGCCGTACAACTCGCGGAGGATCTTGACTCGCACCAGCCGCGTTTTCGCCGGCGTGGGGAGCGGCAGGGCGACTCGGGTCGTCTTCGCCCCGCGGACCGATTGCACCAGTTTCCATCCCTTGCCGTCGTGGGCCTCGACGTCGAAATCGGTGACCAGATACGGCCCGTCGGCGCGGCTATCGAGCTCGATCCGCGCCACCTCCACCTCGTCGGGCAGGGTGATTTCCGCCCAGTGCGGCATGGGCGCGGCCGCGGAGGCCCAGGCCGTGAACGGTTGGCCGTCGATCAGGTGCTCGCCGCGAAACTGGGGCGAATACTCCGAGTCGACCTTGACCGCGACTTTTCCGGCCGGTCCGGCGAACGTCGCTTCGCCGCGATGCCGCACGCCGAAAACGTCCGCCAGCGCAGCGTCCTTGCGCCGCGCGTTCTTCCCGTCGAGCATCGAGGCATGCCCGAAGGCGATCAAGCGGCCGCCTTGGCGGACGTACTCCCGCAGTTGACCGACGCGATCGTCGTCCAGCGGGGCCAACTCCGGGAGCACGATGACCCGAAGACCGGCCAGCGAGGCGGGCCAACTCGCCCCCGCGGGCGGCGCCAAGAGGAGCCGGCCGAACACGCCCTCGCGGGCCAGGTCGTCGCCGATCCCGAGGGCCTCATCCTGGAGGCCGCGCTGTGCCGCCGGGAATCGCCGCCAAAGCGAGTTGCTGCCCGGCAGCCCGGGCCCGTCCGCATCGGGGGCGCCGAGCACGATCCCCACGTCGGCATAGGGCTGGGCGCTCCGGAGCACGGGCTCGGTCGCCTGGAACCACTGCCCGACGGCCTTGGCCACCTTGAGGTCGTCCCCGAAGAGGCCCGAATGGCCCGGCGTCAAGGCCATGTACGCGGTGGCCCCCTGGCATACGGCGATTGCGACCTCGGCGATCGCCTGCTTGGCGGTCTTGCCAACCGGCGGCGGCGTATCTTCCATGGGGCAGAACCACGAGCTGTTCACCAGCGTGCCGACTTCGGTCGGCATGGGGTTGACCCATGCCATCCGGGCCAGGCGATCCATGACGTCGAGCTGGTGCCCCTCGACGCTGCCGTAGTCGAGGCGGCTCCCCACGGACCGGGCCCACAACCCTCCCCCAAACACCCCAGCCGCGGCCCCGTTGGAGGTCCACACGCAGTCGGCCTGGTGCTTCTTGGCGATTGGCTGCACCTGGTCCAGATAGCCCGCCAGCGTCCGCACGTGGAACTCGTGGAGCCGCTCGCCCGGGGCCTTGTCGAACGGCGCGCCATACATCTTCTCGTAGGCTCGCGCCACCCACGGGCTGGACGTATCCAGCCTCTCGCCGAAGATGTCCAGCCAGATCCCGTCGATGCGGCCGTAGCCCGTGAGAACCTCGCGCAACTGCTCGACCGAGGCCTTGCGGAACGGGGAATGGAGGGTCTGATACCGGGTCGGCCACTCCGTCCCGAAGACGATGTACTGGCCGCGGCGGTCGCGCACGGCCCACTGGTCGAACTCGGGATTGCCGTCGCTGATGGCGTTGTAGTAGAGGACGAGCCGCAGGTTGCCGCGGCGGCAGGCGTCGGCAATCGGGCGGAGGAAGTCGCGGGGCGTCTTGAAGCCGGTCGTCTTCGTGTCGTGGAACACGAAGCCGTCGATCCACTTGTCGTAGAAGATCAGGTAGTCGGCCCCCGCCTCCCGGAAATCGGCGACCCAGCGGTCGGCGTCCATGCGGTTGCCGAGCCCCTTGGCCCAATCCTGAATGGTGTAGGGCTTGAGCGGCTCCTTGATGTAGCCGGTCATGATGGCCAGCTTAGGCGGGCGATACCACGACTTCTCCGCCCCCGCGGCCGCAGAGGTCACGGCGAGGATTACCCACGGCACAACCGCCCGAGCGCTTCGCATGGCAGGCTCCTTTCGCAAACCGGGAGAAGATGCGGCGGCAGGTGATCGCGGGCATCATACCACCGGCCCTCGACCCGGTCCACGGGCGGGCCGGCGAGGGCGCGGCCGCGGATTGTTGGCGCGGCACGACGACTCCGCACCGCCGTTCCCGAACGCCCGCGTAGCGATTCGTTGACAGGCGGACCGGCCCGGCGTAGGATGTAGGCCGCAATCGCCGGGGGTCTTGGATCGGCTCCAAGACGGCCTTCGTTGCCGCGGCGGACGATTCACTTTGCCCAGGGAGATGCCAAGATGTTTCGCTCGAAGTGCGTGCTGATCTCGCTCGTCGTTGCCGCCACGGTCGCTGCCTTCTCGGTCGGGCTCGCGCCGGCCCTCCAGCCGGAGGGCAAGATCAAGGTCCTCTTCATCCGCGGGGGAGGCGTCCACGACTGGCGCAACTTGACGCCGATCCTCGTCGACGTGCTCAAAAAGACCGGCGACTTCGAAGTGACGCTTTCCGAAAACCTCGACGATCTGAAGGCCGACTCGATCAAGAACCATAACCTGGTGCTGTTCTACTGCACCGGGGTCAATTTCACGTCCAAGGAGCAGGAGCAGGGCCTGTGCGACTTTATTCGCGGCGGCGGCGCGTATGCCGGCATCCACTCCGCCACCGATTCCTTTAAGGAGTCCGACCCCTACTGGGAACTCGTGGGCGGCCGCTTCGCCGGGCACGGCGGCGGGAAGTTCACCGTCTACGTCCACGACAAGAGGCACCCGATCACCGCCGGGCTTGACGATTTCGAGATCCAGGACGAAACCTACTCCCATAATTACCACAAGAACGCCTGCATGAGGTCGCTGGTGCGCATGAATCGGGGCAACGAGCGGCAAAGCATGGCCTGGGTCCAGAACTACGGCAAGGGCCGCGTCTTCTACACGGGGCTCGGCCACGGCAACGAGGCATGGACCAATCCGCAGTTCCAGCGGCTGGTCGTTCGCGGGATGTACTGGGCCGCCGGCCGGCAGCCGAAGGACCCGTGACAGTCGTGTCCGCCGCCCCGGTCCCACGGCCATCCCAAATCACGTCTGCCGTTGGCATTGCTGCGCCGTGATGCCGACGCGATGGAACGCCCGGCTAGGCGCTACTTCTTCTCTTGAAGATCAAAAAGCCAGCGGCCGCGCTGGTTGCGACGGCGGGTCAAACGAAACCACGTGTTAAAGACATTAGAGAACTGAAAACCGTTTGGATTGGGCTGCGCAACTTGATAAGCCGAGGGACCGCGGTGGTGGATCTGGAAAACCAGCTCTTCACCTCGGGCGTCAACCAGCCAGAACTCGCGAACGGCGCACCGGTAATAGGCCGTCGGAAGGCGCTGAGTGTCCTTGATGACCGAAGCGTCACTGACGATCTCCACGATCAGATCGGGGGCCCCCTCCAATTCAATGTAACGGTCCGGTTCGCCCGTGGCCTTGGGCACCAGGCGCACTCCCCCGCTCTCCAGCGACTCCTCCGAGACGAAAACGACGTCCGGCTCTACGGATAGCTCGGCAGCCGGGCACGAGACTCTCGTACTGTCCGTGAACAGGTGGCCCAGACCGGCGGTCTTCACGATTTGGCTCAAGACCCTGACGATTTCGATCTTCAACGTGCCGTGGCAAAAAACTTCTTCGGGAGACATGTCCACCTCGATGCGGCCGGCCACGTAGTCGATCCTGCCCCGCTCGGGGAATCGGTCCGACGTGGCCCAAGCGCGAAAATCGGCGAGCGAGCCCATGAAGGGGATTTCGATTTGTTCTTCAATGATGACCGAAGTTGCCATACGATTGGCCGACTCCCGGGAACAGCGACAGACCAGGCATCCGTCATCAATCGAGACTACATGGATTATAGGGGATTTCGCCGCGGGCTTGAACACACAAACCCGCAGATACCACGTGCCTGCGGATGCCGTCCCCCCTCTGTTGCAGGGGCCGCGTGTGCGGAAGCATGACGCTTGTCCCACGCATCGCTCGACGGGGAGCGGAGTTCGGCTCCGTGGCGCATGGCTACTTCTTCGTTGAGGGCGGCACGGCCTGTTCTCCGCCCAGCGGCTTGATGCGGACGTTGCGGAAGCGGTAGATCTTGCCCGCTTCGCCGTGGTGCTGAAGCGCGATGTACCCCGAGGCGTCCTCCTTGTCGCGGAAGTCGGTGGTCAAGACGCCGTTGACCCAGATCCGCAGCCGGTCGCCGGCGGCCTCGATGCGGTACTTGTTCCACTGACCGTTGGCGAAGGCGGCCTGTGCCACCCCTTCGTGGTCTTGCCGTCGAAGAGGTTGTGGAAGCCGTCGTCGGCGGCCAGCGCAGCCCCGCACATCGCGAGAAAGAGAGCCAACACAAACGGAATCAGAATCGTCCGGCCAATCATGGGAGACTCCTTGCGGCAAATGGGAGCATTCCGACAGAAGAAGACAATACTGCCAAAGCCCACGGGTTGCAACCCGTGGGCTGTACGGGGCACAGGATGCCCCAATCCCCTCGCCTGTCCGGCAAGAACTTGCCCGGGGCCCCCAATTCGGTTATCTTCAAGGCTGCGAAAGGCGATACGTCTCAACGAGATAGACGTCAAGAGGAAAGGAACCCGACGTGGTTTTGCAGCGGAGCCGTTTTCGTGTGCCGGGTGGGTGCTGCGTCCTGTGGGGTGCGATGCTCGGGATTCTGGCGACCCGGGGTGGCGCCGCGGAGCCGGGCCTGGGATTCCTCGCCGGGGTCGCGTCGGCCGACAAGATGGGACCCGAGGCCCAGGCCGCCTGGCAATTGGCCCAGAAGCTCGGGCCGGCCGCCTTGATCTTCCCCGCGGGCGAAGGGAAGTTCCGCGACGCGAAGGGGCAGGACGTTCCGCTGGCCCGCTTCCGCGTCGTTTGGCTCCATCAGGGCGACTCCGCGGAGATGAGCGGCCCGATCCACGACGCGGCCTCGCTCGAGGCCCTGCGGAAGCACGCCGCCGAGGGGCACGGGCTCTTGTTGTCCGGTGCCGCGCTCGTCTTGGTCAACATGCTGGGAATCGAGGAGGCCCCGGCCCGCGTCGGCGGTCCCGGCAAGGACAACTACGTCGCGCAGCTCATCCCGGTGGCCACGCGGCACCCGATCTTCCAGGGACTCTCGGCCACGGGCGTCCCCGATGGCTCGCGGATTCCGATCACCGACGCGGGGCTGCCGGCCTTCGCCGATTTCTACGGCGCGGGCGGGCCGCTCGGCGGGATGCTCCTGGCGCGGGCGGCCTCGGCGACCGAGAACCCGTTGGCCGAATACGAGTGCGGCAAGGGCCGCGTGATTGTGCTCGGCTGGCGCCTGCCGCACTACGCTCATGCCGGCAACGCCCACCGCGCGAACCTGGAGCGGCTCACCGGCAACATCCTCGGCTACCTCGGGGACGCTCAGAAATGGCAGAAGATCGTCTTGCCCGCCGGCCTGCCGCTCAAGCCGAACCAGCGCGACGTGGCGCCGGGCCAGTGGAAATCGCTGGAGCTGGCCGTCCGCGACTTGAGCGAGACGTTCAAGGGCCGTTACCCGAAGGCCGGCGAGTTCCTCCGGCGGCTCCAGTCGCTGAAGGCTGCGTACGACGCGGCCGCCGGCGAGAAACCGGCCGAAAAGGCATCGGCCGAAAAGCGGGAGAAGGACCGGGAGCAGATCGCCGCCGAGTTCCACAAGCTCAAGACCGAGGCCCTCACGGCCAACCCGCTCTTGGACTTCGACCGCCTGCTGGTGATCCAGCGGGGCGTCGGCAATCTCGGCCTGCCGGCCAACTGGGAGAGCAATTCGAGCCTGAGCAAGACGGGCTTCAACAACAAGCTCTGCACCTTGTCGCCGGTCCATCCCGAGGGCAAGCTGAGCACGCTCTTCCAGCCCACGGGCGGCCGGTTCGCCGGCGACGTGGACCTGCACTTCGACGCCGGCCGGATGCTCTTCTCGATGCCCGGCGCCAACGGCCGCTGGCAGGTCTTCGAGATGACGATCGACGGGCGGAAGCTCCGCGAGCTGCCGCTGATCCGCGAGCCCGACGTCGACAATTACGACGCCTGCTACCTTCCCGACGGGCGGATCCTCTTCACCTCGACCGCACCGTTCGTCGGCGTGCCGTGCGTGTACGGGAGCTCGCACGTGACGAATCTTTACATCCTGGAGCACAACGGCTCGATCCGCCAGCTTACCGTGGACCAGGAGCACAACTGGTGCCCCGCGGTGCTCCCTAGCGGCCGCGTCCTCTACCTCCGCTGGGAATACGCCGACCTGCCGCACTCCAACTCGCGGATCCTCTTCCACATGAATCCCGACGGCACGGCGCAGATGGAGTACTTCGGCAGCAACTCGTTCTTCGTCAATTCGTTTTTCTACGCCCGGCCGATCCCCGGGCACCCGACGAAGGTGGCGGGCATTGCCACGGGTCATCACGGGGTGGCCCGCTCCGGGCGGCTCTTGATCGTCGATCCGGCCCGGGGGCGCCGCGAGGCGGAGGGCGTGGTGCAGGAGATCCCCGGCTACGGCAAGCCGGTCGAGCCGGTCATCCGCGACAACCTGGCCGATGACGCCTGGCCGCAGTTCCTCCACCCCTATCCTTTGAGCGAGAAGCACTACCTCGTGTCGGCCAGGCCCACCCCGCAGTCGCTCTGGGGTATTTACCTGGTGGACGTTTTCGACAACATGCTGCTCTTGAAGGAAACGCCCGGCTACGCCCTGTTCGAGCCGGTGCCCGTCAAGAAGCAGCCCACCCCGCCGGTCGTCCCCGACCGCGTCGATCCCAAGCGGAAAGACGCCCTCGTGTACATGAGCGACATCTACTCCGGCCCGGGGCTCAAGGGCATCCCGCGCGGCACCGTCAGGAAGCTGCGGGTGGTCACGTACCATTTCAGCTACCAAGGGATGGGCGGGCTCTTGGGGGCCATAGGCATGGACGGGCCGTGGGACATCAAGCGGGTCCTGGGCACCGTTCCCGTCGAGCCCGACGGCTCGGCCCTGTTCCGCGTCCCGGCCAACACGCCGATCGCCGTGCACCCGCTCGACGAGGAGGGTAAATCGCTCCAGGTCATGCGGAGCTGGTTCACCGCGATGCCGGGCGAGGTCCTCTCCTGCGCCGGCTGCCACGAGCAGCAGAACAGCGGACCGGTCAATCGCCAGAGCATCGCCGCGCGGCGGGTTGCGTCGGAGATTACGCCCTGGCGCGGGCCGGCCCGCGGCTTCAGCTTCGCCCGGGAAGTGCAGCCGGTGCTGGACAAGCACTGCGTCGGCTGCCACGACGGAAAAAGGGGTCAGAACTCTTTTTCCGCATCCGCAGATCGACAGACCCCACCGCCGACATCGAAGAAGACTCCCGCCCCCTTGGCCGATCCGATCCTGAGCCTGCGGGGCGACCAGAAGATCACCGACTGGAGCACCCAGATCGCCGGCAACGTCGGGACGGCGGTGGGCGGGAAGTTCTCGGTGGCCTATGCCGAGCTGCACCGCTTCGTCCGCCGCCCGGGGATCGAAGACGACATCCACCTCTTGGCCCCGATGGAATACCACGCCGACAGCACCGAGCTAGTGCAGATGCTCCGCAAAGGGCATTACGGCGTCGAGCTCGATGCCGAGGCGTGGGACCGGCTCGTCACCTGGATTGATCTGAATGCCCCGTATCACGGGACGTGGACGGAGATCGTGGGCAAGGCCCAGGTCGATCCGCAGGCCGCTCGCCGCCGCACCATGCTCAATCGCTATGCCGGCGTGGACGTGGATCCCGAGGAGATCCCCAAAACACCCCAGGCGAAGATCGAACCGGTGATCCCCCCGGCGCCTGCGAAGGCAGCGGCGCCGGCCCCTTCGTGCCCCGGCTGGCCCTTCGACGCCGCCGAGGCCCAACGCCGGCAAGGGCCGCCCGTCGAGGCCCGCCGCTCCGTCGACCTCGGCGGCGGCGCTCGCCTGGAGCTGGCCCGCATCCCGGCCGGCCAGCTCGTCATGGGCGACCACAACGGCCATCCCGACGAGCGGCCTGCCGCCGTGGTGAAGATCGCCAAGCCGTTCTGGATCGGCCGCTTCGAGGTGACCAACGCCGAGTACGCCCGCTTCGACCCCACGCACGACAGCCACTTCGAGCCGATGCACGGCTACCAGTTCGGCATCCACGGCTACCCGGCCAACGGGCCGAGGCAGCCGGTGGTGCGGCTTTCGTGGGATCGGGCGACGGCCTTCTGCCGCTGGCTCAGCGAGCGGACGGGCCGGCGGTGTACGCTGCCGACGGAGGCCCAGTGGGAATACGCCTGCCGGGCCGGCACCGCGACGCCCTTCTGGCACGGCGACCTGAACACTGATTTTTCCAAGTGCGCCAACCTCGGCGACCTCAAGCTTCGCGAATTCGCCTTGGAGACGTACATCCAGGTCCACCTGATCGCCAACCCCAACAAGTACGACGATTGGATCCCCAAGGACGAGCGATTTGACGACGGCGGCTTCATTTCCGTGGACGTGGGCCGCTACCAGGCGAACCCGTGGGGCCTCGTGGATGTGCACGGCAATGTGGCCGAATGGACCCGGTCGCTCTACCGCCCGTATCCTTACGACGACGAGGACGGCCGCAACGACCCGGCCGCCCCGGGGCGCCGCGTGGTCCGCGGCGGCTCCTGGTACGACCGCCCGCAGCGCTCGACCTCCGCGTTCCGCCTCGCTTACGCCCCGTACCAGAACGTCTTCAACGTCGGCTTCCGGGTGGTGATGGAGGAAGACTGAGCGGACGGAGCCGGCAAGGCACAACGGCCCGATTCTCATGGAGCGCGTGCCGTGGCAAGTGGAGGAGAGCCCGACGCATCCGGCGCCGAAGGAAGAGACGCCGGCCATCGTCCTGAGTGCGAGCCCCTCTTCGACGGGGATCTCACCGAGCGGCTGAAGGACTACCTGAAGAGCCGAGGGGCGGACCTGGTTGGAGTCGGCCCGGTCGATCGGCTCCAGGGGGCGCCGGAGATCATGGAGCCCAAGCGGTATCTCCCCGACGCGAGGGCGCTGGTTTCGATTGCACTGCACATCAACGAGGCAAGCTGCGACCTGATTGCGCGGAGCGCCCGGGAGCATCGCATTCCGGAGTCGTATCACTCCTACCAGTTGTTCACGCTGACCATCGTGAATCCGCTGCTCGATGAGCTCGCCTACGACGGAGCGAAGTTTCTGGAGAAGGCGGGGTATCGCGCGTACCCTTTTCCGGCCAATATCCCCCATGTTCTCAAGCCGACGCCGGAGTACCCGGGCGGGCCCGGCGACATCTCCCACAAGCACGCGGCCGTCGCCTGCGGATTGGGGGAGATGGGTTGGCACGGCCTGCTCATCACGCCCCAGTTCGGGGCACGGCAGAAACTGACGACCCTCGCAACCAATGCCCCGCTCCGTCCGGACCCAATGCACCAAGGGCAGCTCTGCGATCCCCATCGGTGCGGTTGGCAATGTGCCCGTGCCTGCCCCACTCGGGCCATCCCAAGATCGCGGGACGGCGGAGTGACCATCCGCATTGGCGACAAGGCGGTCGAGTACGCGAGGATCGTCGGCTGGAAGTGCCGTTGGGGTTGCAGCGGGATGCTTCGCTCGACCGGGGGCTACAAGGACATCCCGCTTCCCGAAAACGAGCCCACGGCCGACGAGCTGCTGGAGTACAAGGCGGCCGTGGACCCGTGGCAGGAGAGGTTGCGGCGATTCGGCGGCCTGCTCCCCTACTGCGGAAGGTGCCTGTGTATCTGTCCAAGACCGACTTAAGGGAGAATGGGGAGAGGGAGTAGTTGAGGAGATCACCTTGACGCGTACACTGCTGGTCGCTTTGACATGCTGCCTCGGGACCGTCGCGACGGCGTATTCCGCAGAAACGGCGGGGCCGGCGGCAAGCTTCACCATCCGCGCCGACTGGTTCGACCGCGGGAACGTCCGCGCGAGCGTGCGCGGCACGGAATATGCCGACAAGCACCCGTGCATCTGGAACGCCGGCCAACTGCGCGACCGGCCGGAATCGGCCCGCTCCGCTTCGCGCTTGGCCTACCGGCCGTACCAGTCGGTCTACAATGTCGGCTTCCGCGTGGTCGCGGAGGCGAAGTGACTTGCGCGCATAAGGGGAGTACATCGCGAGATCGCAAAACAGCGAATCCGTGAAAAGGGGAAACACCCGTCAGAGGGGCTCCGGCACCGGGCTGGCTTCCCGATGCGGCGGGGCTCGTTGTTGCCGGGGCTCCAGCGCGAAGTACAATGGATCCGTGGGAGTTGCACGGATGACCGGGCAGTGCAGATGAGCCGCAGCCGAGAAGATCCCGTCGTGGTCGGTCATGACTCTCGATTCCGCATTCTGGTGCGAGCATCGGCTCGTGGTGACCGTGGACGGGCCGGACGGGCGGCTGGTCACTACAACGACCAGGCCCTATGCCCGCGTCGGCTCCCACGTCGCCGCCGAGGTCACGCTGTCGCATGGGGACGTCCCGCGGCGGGGCCTGTATCTGCACGCGGCCGATTTCGGCGTCTTCTGCGTTCGGCTGGACGGCGAGGAGCCGCCGACGTCGCCCTTCCGCGGCTGGCTCCGGCCGGAGCAAGCGGTGCCCTTGGGGCCGTACCTGGTCTCGGCCCGATTGGCCGACGAAGGCCCGCCGGGGCAACCGCCTGAGCCGGATTGGGAGTCGCGGGGAAGTGCCGATCTCCCCTATCCGATGCTGGCCGTGAAGTTTCGAGGCCGGGAGGTGGCCGAGCGCCGGCTGAAGCGGCGGCTGACCGTCGTCGGGCGGCGCCGCTCTAGCACGCTTCCCATTCTGAGCCGCAGTGTTTCCGCTCCGCACGTGGTGTTGTTCTGGCACGGGGGAGTCTTGTGGGCGATCGACCTGCTGAGCCGGAACGGCACGTTGTTGGACCGCCGGCCCATCGACGCGGCCCAACTTCCCTTGGGCGGTTCCCTCACCTTGGGACAAGTCGAGCTGGAATACGCGGACCTGTCGGGCCGGCCCGAGGAGCAGCGTCCTACCGCGATCACCGTACCGGAGCTGCCCCGTCCGCTGGAAAGCCGGCCGGAGCCGAGGGACGTGGCCCGATCGTCCGGCCGGGAGGTGCGGGGGGAACTCTGCCGCCAATCGGCGGACCCGTGCCCTTGGGCGCAAACCGACGCCTGTCCAGCCGGTTCTTCGCCGGGAATCGAGGAACCGCGCGGCGACGTGGACTTCGGCGACGCCGGCAGACTGCTGCCCTGCTCCACGTTTGCCCTGGCGTGGGCTCGCTTGTTCGGCGAGAAGGTGGAGCACGAGAGGCAATGGGCCGAGCTGGTAGCCCAACGCCAGGCGATGGAAATCCGCTTCCAGGAGCAGTTGGCGGCGATCGGCCATCTGCTGGTGGACATGGAGACCCGCCAGCGGGAAGTGCAGTTGCGATTGGAACAGTGGTTCGCGGAGCAAAGGGCCTTGGCGGCCCCTGCCAGGCCCGCTCCCCAGGCAATCGCGTATGACGGGACGCCCGCACCGGCACAGGCCGGGCCCGTGCAATCTTCCCCCGACCGGACGGACGCTCAAGAGGGCTCCTTCGGCTTGCCCAGCCGTCTGCCCAAAGCCCTGGCCGAGCCGCCGGTGCCGCCGGTTACCGGAGTGGCGGACGGGCGGCGCGGCGCCAACGGGCAGGAACCCCGCGGAGTCGAGGCCCAGCCCCAGCGGCGGGAAGAATCCGGGCAGCCGTCAGACGCGGTTCCCCCCAGCGGGGCTGCGGGGCCGGCCGCCTGGAAGGCCCACGAGGACCTCAACGAGGCTTACGACCAGTTGCTCCGGCGGCTTGCCGCCCTTTCGCAGGAGCGCTCGGGCTGGTGGGGCCGCGTCAAGGAGACCGTCGCCCGGTACTTCGGCAGCCCTCCCGGCGAGCCCAAGCCGGAAAGGCCCGATGCGGAACAGGGCAAGCCGAAAGCAGAAAGCTGAGAACCTATCCCAATGCCTTCTCCCCTCGCCCCGTCTCTCACAAATCACTGGGCGCCAGCGCGGAGGAACTCCTCCAGCGAGATCGCACCGTCGCCGTTGAGGTCGAGCTGCTTGAATCGCTGCGAGGGCTGGGGCGCTCGCCCCCGGGCGGGACCACCGGCCGCGGCCGCCGCGCTTGCCGCCCGCAACAACAACGCTTGCCGCTCGACGCTTGCCCCGGCGGCGGGCTTCACCCCCGGCGGCGGCCCGAGGCGAGGTGGCCCGTGATTGCCGTTGTTGTTGCCGCTGTTGACGATTCGGATCTCCAGCTTATTGCCCGAGAGGACCGACACGCGGTTCCCATTCAAGAATTCCGGCTTGTTCCCGGACAGGAGTTCCGTTTCGTTCCCGGACAGGAGTTCTGTCTCGTTGCCGGAAAGGAGCCTCGGCTTGTTCCCGGAAAAGAGTTCTGTCTCGTTCCCGGACAGGAGTTCTGTCTCGTTGCCGGACAGGAGCTTCGGCTTGTTCCCGGAGAGGAGTTCCAGCTCGTTGCCCGAAAGCAGGTTGAGGGCCACGTCGAGGGCGAGCTTGCCCAGATCACCCCACGATGGCGCCGGCAAGCCCGGCAGGCCCTTGGGTCTTGGAGTAGCCGGGCTCACCGGAGCTTGGCGATAATAGTCAACGGCGCCGGGAGCGAACTGTGGGCTCGTGGGCTTAGGCGGTCCGCCGGGAAACTTAGGCGCGGGCTGAGCCAGCGCCTGTGCTTCGCCCCACAAGACCGTGAGGGCGACGAGCACGACGACAAGGACGGAAGTCTTCGCAAGACGTGGTCGCATGGCAGGCTCTCCTTTCGCAACTGGAGGTCGGGTAAACCGGGTGCGTGGCTCTTCGGCAAACCGAAACGTGCCCCGGCCGCCACGGACTGGGGCTTCGCTGGAGCCACCGCCACCCAACCGCAGCTTGGCCGGGGGGTTCACACGGCAACCCTGAGCGTAGTCCAACTGCCGCCAAACTCAAGCCCCCAGAGGCCCGATTGCCGCCGCGGAATGCAAAATCGACAGTCTGTTTCCCCATCGGGTAGCTTGTCCCTTGGTCCTGCACCCCACCGCAGAGGCATGAAACGGGGCAGGATTACCGGCTGAGACCCTGCGATTCCGGGCGAGTCGGCCGTGCGCTGCGCGGGCAAAGAGCCATCCACAGCAGGGCCACCGGGTAGCGGGCCCCCGCTGCATTCAGGTCCATCACCCGTCGGGCGTGGCGAGCAGGTCGCGGAGCCGCGCGGTGAGCTCGGGCGGGAAGCGATGGCACCACGTGGAGTCGATCAAGCCCACGTCGATGAGGTCGCGGAGGTGCACCCGGTCTTTGTCGCGGAATGAGGTCAGTTTCATCCGCACCAGGGCTTCCAGGTTGAGAATACGAAAAGCGACCGTCTGTTCGGACTCATCGACGTGGGGTGCGGGGAGCACGTATTCCGGGCGGACCTTCTCCCCGGCAAAAACGACGTGGATTGCATCGCGGGCCTTGGCATCCGGCCCGTCGAGAAACATGTCCATGCCGGCAGCGTGGCGGCGGACGAAGCCGGCCTCGGCCAACGGTGCCGTGGCAGCGTCCAGGTCGCTCCGGCAGATAAGGATGTCCACGTCCTGTGTGTTTCGCACCGCGGCCTCGTCGACCCGCGAGACCCACGCGGCAACGGCATTCCCGCCCGCCACGGCATAGGGAATTCGCGCCTTGTCCAGTGCAGCCGCCACCCGCAATAGCCGCTGGCGCACCTTCTCCACGGCTCCCATCATCTTTTCCCAAGAGACGTCGCCGTACCTGGTTCGGGACATCGCGAAGGCTCCCGATCGAGCCGCCCCGTAGATTGTACAATGTCCGGGCCGAACGTCCCAGTAGGGGGGCCCAAGAAAGACTCTGCTCCCGGCCGGACCAGTGACGGCCCGACCGGGAGCAGAGAGAATCATGGCGACGCGAAGACTTCCGAAGTCTCCAAGACTTCGGAAGTCTCGTTGATCGCGACTCGTCCGCACTATGGGACGGGATTCGATCCCGTCCTACTTGTTCCACGGGACGGAATACAATTCCGTCCTACGGTTTCTTACCAGCGGCGACCACCGCCGCCGCCACCACCGCCACCACTTCGGCGGGGGCGATCGGTCTTGGGCCGGGCTTCGTTCACGGTGACCGACCGGCCGCTGATCTCCTTGAGGTTCATCTCCTTGATCGCATTGGCCGCCTCGTTGCCGTCCGGCATATCGACGAACGCAAAACCGCGGGGACGGCCCGTCTCGCGGTCCTTGATGATGTTCACGCCCGACACGGTCCCGAATTGGCCGAACGCCTGCCGGAGATCCTCTTCCGTGGCGCTGTGCGCCAGATTACCCACGTAAATACTTGTCATGAAAAGCTCCTTCGATCTGACGGTTCACACCGGCCTGACGTTCTGGGCGCGAGGACCTTTCGGGCCGCGTCCCTCTTCGTAGGTCACCCCCTGTCCGACCCGCAGCGACTCGATGCTCGCTCCCTCGACGGCGCTGTGGTGGAAGAACAGCTCACCTCGTTCTCCCTCAATGAATCCAAACCCTCTGTCAGCGATCACTTTTTTGATCGTCCCTTGCGGCATACTGCCACTCCTTCAAGAAAAAGCAAAAAACGCACAACGGCCGCCATGTCTTCACCCAGAGCCCCTTCCCGTTAAGGAAGATCGCGGCCGAACGCTAGAGGGAGAAAATCAACCGCAATTGGGGATCGGCGCCCTAAAGAAAGGCCGCCGGCACGCGAATCGCAGGGTGACCAGAACGAGAGCACTTGGAATGAGTCGGGGCTCACATTGCTTCTCAGCTTCTCACCACTATCGCTACTAGTATAGCACGCACGCCCGATAAAGGAAATGGGGGTTTCGCCGTCCGCTGAACAGAGCCCCCCCGCAGGCCCCCCCCTCGGCTGGAAGAAACGTGGAGACGCAAAACGGTGCCAGGGGCGTTCCTTGCGGCTTTTCGCTGGGGACAACGGGCGGGACGGCCCGGGCAAGGCCCGTAGCGCCGACCGCGGAATCGGGGCCTCAACTCGTTCCTGACTCCTTTCCCTATTTTCGCTAAATTATCGAATCCCACGGTGCGCGGGCTTTTCGACCGAGCAGCCGGGATGCCTCCGGATCGCCGACGATCTCTTCTTTGGCCGCGTCCCAGCGGATCTTGCTGCCCGTGCGGTAGGCGATGTTGCCCAGATGGGCGACGATGCTGGCGCGGTGTCCGACCGCGACGTCGGCCGCGGGACGGTTCCGCGACCGGACGCACCCGATGAAGTCCTTCACGTGCAGCGCCGTGGCGTCCTGGGCGCCGGCCTCCTTCTTGGCCGTGCGGAACCCGGCCGCGCGGCCATGCTGCGACGCGGGCGCGAGTTCGGGATAGACCTCAAACCCGAGCCGGTCCGACACCAGCACGCCGTTGGTGCCGTAGAATGCCTCGCCGTGCGGGCGATCGTCTTTGCCGCGGGCCTGGTAATAGTCTCGGCCAGGCGTGCGGCCCCCCGTGCCGTGCCCGTTGAGCATGCTGGCCTCGTAGCTGAGGATGAACCCCGGGTACTCGTAGGTGACCTGGACGACGTCCGGGGTTTCGGCGCCGTCTTTCAGCTCGTAGCGCCGACCCGAGGCGGTCACGGCCCGCGGTGCATCGATGCCCATCACCTGGTGCAGGCTGTCGAAGCGGTGCGTCCCGTAGTCGGTCACCATGCCGCCGCCGTAGTCCCAGAACCAGCGATACGTGCCGACGAACCGATTCTTGTTGAAGGGGACACGAGGCGCCGGCCCGAGATAGAAGTCCCAGTCAAGGCCCTGCGGCGGGTCGGAGTTCGGGGCTCGCCCGATTCCCTCGGGAAACATGTTGACGTAGTTCCAGATCCGCACGAAGTGGACCGGCCCCAGGTCCCCGCTTCGGACTATCTCGGCGGCCCGGCGATAGTGCCCGGCGGAGCGGTGCTGGATGCCGGTCTGGACAATGCGGTGGTGGCGGCGTGCGGCTTCCACCATCGCGCGACCCTCCTTGACGTTGTGGCCCGGCGGCTTCTCGACGTAGACGTCCTTCCCCGCCCGGCAGGCCAGGATCGTCGGGATGGCGTGCCAGTGGTCCGGCGTGGCCACGATGAGCGCGTCCACGTCTTTCCGGTCGAGCACGTGCCGGAAATCGCGGTAGGCGCGGCAGGCCGGCCCGACCCACTCCTTGACCGCGGCAGCGCGCGGCTCATAGACGTCGCAGGCGCCGACCAGCTCGGCATTCGGCACCTCGCGGAGCGCCTTGGCGAGGACCGTGCCCCGCGAGCCGCAGCCGACCAGGGCGACGCGCACGCGGTCGTTGGCGCCGAGGACCGCGTCGGCCGATAGGGCGCCCGTCGCAGCGACGGCCGCCGTTTGCACCGCGCGTCCGAGGAATTGCCGCCTTTGCATCGGGCATCTCCTTTCCTCTTGACGGTTCTCGTCGGGCTCGGCAGAAGCCTCGCCCCCCCGAGACCGAGCCACCCCGCCTAATCGGCTTCCATGAGCCAGGACGATTTCCACAGCGGGTTGCCGCAGCGGAGGCACAGCTCGCCGTTGGGCAGCAGCTTGCCGAGGCATTCGCGGCAGTCGGCGATTGCCGGCAGGTCCTCCGCCTGGCGGCGCCGCAGCTCTTCCGCGCCGCGGTGGTCCCCAAACGCCAGGGCCGTGGCAATCTGCACGCAAAGCGGCACGAGCCGCAAGAGCACCAGCGGGGCCCGCCCCGACTCCGGGAGCACCTTGGCCAACGCGTTGCTGAAGGCCCGCCGCCTTTCCTCCGGGCCTTGGGCGTAATAGCGGCCGAGCCGCTCCAGCACGCCGGCGTCCGCTTTGCCTTCGCCGAGCCGCAGCCGGGCCAGCCAGCCCAAGCACCATTCGTCCTGGGAGCTGACGTAGCCGCGGTCCCGGGCCGCGGCCGCGGATTCGGCAATCTGGAACAGCTCGATCTCGGCCTTGGCGGCCCGCTCCGTTTTCTGCTCGGAAACGGGCATCAGCATGGAATCCCGCCCGTAGATCGTCTCTACGTCCTGGTGCAGGCGGGCATAGAGCAGGTTCTTGAGCAGCGTGAGGCCGCTGGAGAGGCCGTCGGCCGCGCGGGCCCCGTCGCCGCGCTTCTCGTGGCGGTTGAATTCCTCGACGGCCGCGGCGTGCTTCTCCCCCGATTCCGGCTGCACCGTGTTCGCCCTCCAAGGATCGAGAAACCCCGCCTAGTGTAGTTGAGCCATGCGATCCGGCCCGCTGCGGGCGCTCGGCAGCAGGGTCTCGTACTTGTCCGGCGGTTCGGGCAGAGAGACCTTGTCGCGGCAAGAAGCGGGAGTCAGGACAACCCTCTGGCCTTCTTCGAGACTGCCGCGGACCACTGTGGAGATCCCGTTGCTGGGGCCGAGCGATACCTCGTGCGCCTCCCAGCGGTCCCGGTCGACGCTGATGCAATATGCCTTTCCGCCGTGTCGCAGCACGGCCTGAGAGGGCACCTGCAGCTCGCTATCGAGCCGCCGGACGCAGACTCTCAGCTCGGCGGTCATCCCCGGCCGCATGTCCTCCAGCGGCGTCTCGATGGCGATCGTCGTCTTGTACTGCTTGATATCGGAGCCGTGCCAGTCTTCCGCCTCGGGGTACTCGTTGATCGCGACCACGCGCCCGCACAACGCCACGTCCGGGAATCCCTCGAGGCGAATCGCCGCCGGCAGCCCGGGCTTTACGTGGGCGATCTTGTCTTCCTCGATCTTCGCCCGGACCTGCATGTGGCGGAAGTCCGGGAGGCGGACCAGCACGCGCCCCTCCATCGTCGATTCCCCCGGCTCGACCATGTGGCTGTGGTCGTTGTGGAACATGTGGGCAAGCACCACGGTGCCCGGGACGGGCGCGCGGATGGTACACTTCCGGATCTGATCGTCGATCTCGGCGAGCCTCTGGTCGTTCAGCTTGAGGTTGGCCTCCGCGGCCGCCAACTGCGCTCTGCCGGCGGCTACGGCGCTTTGGAGCTGCGTGAGCCTTCTCCGCTTGGTGCAGTTCTCCAACACGCGCAGCCTCGCCTCGGCCATCCTCAGCTCGGTCCGGGCGGTTTCGAGCGCGAATTCGTCGGCCCGCAACTGCTGGGCGGTCAGGTAGCCCCGGGCCTCCAGCCTCCGACCGGCCTCGACGGACTGCTCGGCCCTGCGCAAGCGATCTTGCGCGACGAAGACGGCCAGATCCGCTTCCCGCCGGCTCAGCGAATACTCCCCTTCCATGTAGTCCCGCTCCGCAATCTCCGCGGCCTCGCAGGCGCTCAGGAAGTGAGCGACCTCCGCCCGCGCCTGCTCGCAGACGATCTGCTGCTGGTTCCGCTCGGTTTCCAGCCCCGACGAGTCGAGCTGGATCAGGAAGTCGCCGGGCTCGACGTAGGTCCCTTCCGGCACGACTTCCAGGATCCTCAGCCACGAGCCGTGATGGGCCCGAACCTCACAGCGGACCTCGGCATTGGCGGCGCTCTCGACCGCCCCCTTGGCCGAGACCACGTGGAGAAACTCCCCTCGGGTAATGCAGCAGGTCAAGGGTCCGGGCCCACCCGGCGACGCTCCGGGACTGGCCCAGAAGTTCCCGAGGAGAAACGGCGTCGCGACCACCAGCGCTACCGCGGCGAACGCGGGTACGCGGAAGAACCCTCTCCGGCAGATCCGCAGGACTCGGCCCATCAGAAGGCCACCTTCCGATACCCAGTTTCCGTCGGCGTGACATTCAACGAGGATATTAGCATGTCGCCCGGGCGAATGCTAGGGTGTGGCTCCGGGGAATGTGGCCTCTATTGTAGCAACTCCGCTCCCCGGTTTCCAGCGTGTGCGTCCACTCCTGCCCAGTCTGTCCGGGAAGAATGACTGCACCCGTCGACGAAGGCGGCCCCCCATGCCGGCCCCCTTTTTCGGCCCTGCCGTTTGACGCGTTTGCAGATATTGCATCCGGTCGGAGCGGAGGGGATAATCTGGTCGCGGGGCAGCCAGACCCTTGGAGGAGGTCCTCTCATGAACACTCCGACACAACCGCTGCCGGCAGGAAAGGCAGCCCAGAAGGCCCAGACAGGCGGGCGGATCCTCTCGATCGACGCCTTGCGCGGATTCGACATGTTCTGGATCATCGGGGGTGGCCCGCTGGTGATCGCCATCGTCAAGATCTTTCGCGACCCGCTGCCGGACTGGTTCGCGGAACAGATAAAGCACCCGGCCTGGGAGGGCTTCTCTGCCTGGGACATGATCATGCCGCTGTTCCTGTTCATCGTGGGTGCGGCCATGCCCCTGGCCTTCGCCAAGCGGAGGGAGGAAGGCCAAGGGATCCTCGACGCCTATTGGCGGGTCTTCCGCCGCGTGCTGGTCCTTTGGGTCTTGGGAATGGTCGTGCAGGGACACCTCTTGGATTTCGACATTTTCCCGGTTGCCTTTTACTCGAACACGCTCCAAGCGATCGCCGCTGGCTATCTGGTGTCGGCGATTCTCATCCTGCACTTCCCATTGATTGTCCAGGTCATCGCGGCCGCCCTGCTCTTGGTGGGCTACTGCCTGGTGATGTGCCTGGTGCCATTCGGCGACAATCCCGCCGGAACGCTCACCGAAAAGGCGAATCTGGCACTGTACCTCGACCAGACCGTCCTCCAGCACTTCCGCGACGCCACCGGCGGCGCCGGGGCCTACACCTGGATCCTCAGCAGCATGGGCTTCGCGGCGACGGTGCTCTTGGGCGTATTCGGCGGCCGCGTCCTGAAGTCCTCCTTGTCCGGACTAACAAAGGTCGGCTGGCTGATCCTTCTGGGCGGGGTCTGCCTCGGGCTGGGCAGCGTGTGGTCTGGGGCGTTCGAGGACTGGATCAGGACATTCGAGGGCTGGGCTGGGTTCACGCTCCTCGGCGCCTGGCGGTTCCCTTGCATCAAGCACATATGGTCCAGCTCGATGGTCCTTTGGGCCGCCGGCTGGAGCTATCTCCTCTTGGCGGCGTTCTACCTCGTGATCGACGTCATCCGGCTCCGAATCCTCTGCTGGTTCTTCATTGTCATCGGGGTGAACTCGATCTTCGCCTACGTGGTTTGGCACCTGGTTCAGTTCAACAAGATCGCCGACGGTCTCCTCGCGGGCGTGACCCGGCACGTCTGGGGCCTGGATGGGCCGTGGAACCTGCCGGCCAAGACCTGGCAGAGCATCAGTGAGGCGATCAATCCCCTGGGCGCCTTCCTGATCCTGTGGCTGATCCTCTTGTACATGTATCGCAAGCGGACGTTCGTGAAGGTGTAAGGCACACGTGACCCGGCCGGGCGGAGAGAAAGTGACTGCCCTCCCGCAGTCACGCAACGTTGTTGAGAAACGAAATCGCAACTGCCCTTGGCCCCCGACCGCTACGCCTGGGACGCCAAGCCGCCGGTCGTGCCCGACGCCGACGGCGTCTATCCCTGCGCGATCCCGGGCGTGACGAAGGTGGTCTGAAAGGGGCTGGGGTTCAAGGTTCAGAGCCGGGCCGTGTCGGCCCGGTTTGGAGTTCAGAGCCGGGCCGACGCCGTGAAGACGTCGCCATTGCCGGGCCCATCGTACAACGCGGCCTTCTGCCTACTGTTCTCTGCCCTTGTTGACCACCCTCGGGCCTGCGGCCGCCTCTGAAGTGGCCTAAATCGGATTGTGGCCAATATGAGGCGTTTGGCACGTTTTGGGCGAGAAACGGCCAAATCGTAATCCTTTGCCGCATAAGGACTTAAGTGGCTTCTTGGGGCGGCGGAATGGCCGAGGTCGCCCGGCCACGTTAGCGCCCCGTCATGATGGCGAAGTAGTTCTCGCAGGCCAGGTCGAAGTACTCGCCGGTCAGCTCCAGCGGTCTCTTGAGGAAGGTGCAGTAGCTGCGAACCTGGAACAGGAGGTCGCGGGGCTGGCAGAATCGCATGGGGCGGTCGGCCTGCCTGAAATGCCGGTCGACGAGGTAGTCGATCGTCTCCGGGGAGTACTGGAAGCCCATCTCCTTGGCCATCGTCTCGAACAGCTCGCGGAACTCCTGCTCGGTGGGATCGAGCACTTCGATCTTGTAGGGGATTCGCCGCAGGAACGCCTCGTCGACGAGGTCCCGGGGCTCCAGGTTCGTCGAGAAGACGAGCAACTGGTCGAAGGGGACCTGGATCTTCTTGCCGTTGGGGAGGTTGAGGAAGTCGTAGTGCTTTTCCAGGGGCACGATCCAGCGGTTCAAGAGCTCCTCGATCCGCATCCGCTGGCGGCCGAAGTCGTCGATCACCAGGGTCCCGCAGTTGCTCTTCAGTTGCAGGGGCGCCTCGGAGATGCCGGTCGAGGTGTTGAGCGTCACTTCCAGGGAAGACATCGTCAGCTCGCCGGCCGCGATGATCGTCGGCCGGCGGATCCGCGCCCAGCGCTTGTCGACCTGACGCTGGTCCAAGAGCCCCTCGTTGGCCGCCAGCGGGACCTCCTGGTGATTGACCGGGTCGAAGAGGCGGATGATCTCGCCGTCGATGCCGATCGCGCGGGGAATCCAGATGTGCTTGCCGAACGTCGCGGTCACCCGCTCGGCGATGCTCGTCTTGCCGTTGCCCGGGGCCCCGAACAAGAACAGCCCGCGGCCGGAATTGATTGCCGGGCCGAGCCGTGTGAACATCTTCTCGCTCAACAAGAGATCGTGAAAGGCCCGGCGAAGATCCTCTTCGGTGGGGTGCTGCTTGGTGAGGGACTGGGCCTCGACCGCGTCGATGTAGTCCTGGAGCGCCACGGGAGCGGCGCCGAAGTAGGTGCAGTGCTGGGAGCACCTGCGGCCCCGCTCGCGGCCCAGGTCGGTGAGCTCGTACTGGTAGTCGTTCATCGGGGCAGAGCCCTTGTGAACGACCAGTTGGTCGGTCTTCGTCTGCCGCAGCAGCTCGTCGATGAGGACGAAGGGCAGCTTGACCTGGTCGGCGATGTCGCGCCCCGAGGCGTCGCCGCGTGCCAGAAGGAACTTGAGGATGAGGGCCTCGACCTCGCTGTCGCTCAGTCCGGCGGCGCGGAACGACGTGGGCTCGACGGGGAGGAAGGGGTTGTCGTCCTGCACGTCGCCCGGCGGCGGGCTTCCCCCCGGCTCGGCGCCCGGCTTCGCCGCTCCCATATCCTTGGTCAGG
Organism: uncultured Planctomycetaceae bacterium; assembly: GCA_964354135.1. Classification (GTDB taxonomy): domain Bacteria; phylum Planctomycetota; class Planctomycetia; order Pirellulales; family Thermoguttaceae; genus CAYGZA01. Next base: position 8,482 of record CAYGZA010000021.1, on the reverse strand, counting down.
GTCTGGATGCGGCTGAGCAGGGCCTCGAGTTTCGGGTCCCGCTGTTCGGGCGCCTTCTGAGGCAGATCGTGATCGGGCTCGGTGGCGGCCAGCGCGGCAAAAGGGTCCGGACCCTCTCCCGGCTCTCCGCAGCCGGCCAAGCGAGCCAGCAGGTTGTCTTGTGGCGTCGTGCTCATCTCCCTGTCCGTTCCCGACACGGGGCAGCCCCATCCGTCTTGCCGTCGTAGATGGACCAATCCTCGGCCCGGGAGTCGCAGCGTGCGGGCCTGCAACTCGTGGGCGCCCCGGGGCTTGCGGTGCCGCCGGCGTTCGGCGGACCGCCCCTAGCCAAAAAGATGGAAACAGGCCGTATCAAGAGAACTCTACCTTGCCCGCATAGTTGGTCAAACTGCGATGAGAACGGATGTGCGGGTTGCGGCGGACGTAGGGGCCGGAAGGGCGTGGCTGTTCCGCCGCGGCGGCAGGCCCTATAATCCAGGGTTTGCCGAGAGGCGTTAGCCCGCATTCCTGAGCACACGAGGTTGAACGCCGACCGGGCGCCTTGTAGGGCGGGTTTGTAACCCGTCCCGCGCTAGGGCGGATTGAAGACCCGCCCTGCTGTCGTGAGGAATGCGGGCCGGGAGTGGATCGTGGCGCAGGCTATCTCCAGACCGCAATCCCCGATTCGGATCGGCGCGGCAACGTATCTCAACTCCCGGCCGCTGACGTTCTGCCTCGCCGAGATGGCCCCCAACGCCCGGATCGTGGAGGACCTGCCTAGCCGCCTGGCCGACGGGCTTGCGGCGGGCATGCTCGACGTAGCGTTGGTCCCCTCGATCGAGCACTTCCGCAACCCCGGCACGACGATCGTCTCCGACGCCTGCGTCGCCTGCCGCGGGCCGGTGCGAAGCGTCAAGCTCTATGGCCGCGTGCCTGTGGAAAGCGTCCGCACGCTGGCCTTGGACGAGGGTTCCCGGACCAGCGCCGCCCTGGCCCGGATCCTGCTCAAGGAGCGCTTCGGCCTGGAGCCCGAGGTCGAGCGGCTGCCGATCGGATCGTCGATCGAGGACAGCGGCGCCGACGCGGTCGTGCTGATCGGCGACCGGGGGATGCACTCCCCGCCGGGTTCGTTCGCGTTTGTCTGGGACCTTGGCGAAGAGTGGCTGCGGTGGACCGGGCTGCCGTTCGTCTTCTCGATGTGGGTGGCCCGGCCGCACTTGGACCTCAACGGGCTTGACCGGGTGCTCGCCGCCGCGCGCGACGAGGGCGAGCAGCGATTGGAGGAAATCGCCAGGTGCGCATCCCCGGTCGTGGGCATTTCGGAGGAGGAATGCCTCGCGTACCTGCGCGACCACCTGGTTTTTCACCTGGGAGAGCGGGAACGCCGCGGATTGGAGACCTTCCGCGAGTATGCCGCCCGGAACCGTCTGGCCCCGACGGGGGTGCCGCTTGCCTTCTACGATCGACAGCCTATTGGATAGCGCGATTCCCGGGCGGCGGCTGAGCCCTGCGGAGGGGCTGCGCTTGTTGGAGTCGCACGATCTGGCGGCCTTGGGCCGCGCCGCGGACGCCGTCGCGAGGCGTCTCCATCCCGAGCCCTACCGCACCTACAACATCGACCGCAACGTCAACTACACCAACGTCTGCACGAGCGGGTGCTGTTTTTGCGCGTTCTCGCGCCGGCCGGGAGACCCGGAGGGTTACGTGATCGGCCGCGAGGAGCTGTTCCGCAAGATCGAAGAGACGCGGGCTCTCGGCGGCGATCAGATCCTGCTCCAGGGCGGCATGAACCCGGAGCTGCCGCTGGCTTGGTACGAGGAACTCCTCCGCGACATCAAGCGGCGGTTCCCCACGGTGAACGTCCACGGTTTCAGCCCGCCGGAAATCCATCATATAAGCGAGATCTCCGGGCTCGCGCTGGACGAGGTGCTGGACCGGCTCCAACGGGCCGGTCTGGGCAGCCTGCCGGGCGGCGGGGCGGAGATACTCGTCGATCGCGTCCGCCGGCTCGCCAGCCCGTGCAAGGTCTCGGCCGACGGCTGGCTCGAGGTCTGCCGCCGCTGGCACCGCCGTGGCGGCCGCGGATCGGCCACGATGATGTTCGGGCATCTGGAGACCCTTGCCGAGCGGGTCGAGCATCTTGGGCGACTGCGACGCCTCCAGGACGAAACGGGGGGGTTCACCGCCTTCATCTGCTGGACCTTCCAGCCGGGGAACACCGCCTTGGCAGATACCCGTAAAGTGGGGACCATCGAATACCTCAAAACCCTGGCCGTCAGCCGGCTCTTTCTGGACAACTTCCCCAATCTTCAGGCGAGTTGGGTCACGCAGGGGCTCAAGGTCGGGCAGTTGGCCCTCCGCTTCGGGGCCAACGACCTGGGGAGCCTTATGATCGAGGAGAACGTCGTGGCCGCGGCCGGCACACGCTTCCGGGCCAGCCACGAGGAGCTCCGGGAGGCCATTGGCGATGCGGGCTACGTGCCTCGGCGGCGGAACGTCTACTACCAGTTCGTCGAGGAGCCGCCTGGGCAATGCGGCACCCTTGCCGTAAGCTAAGATACGGTAAGCCTTGGGACTGCCGATGATCCACGCCCGCGGACTGGTCAAACACTACGCCGATCTGAGGCGAGGCAAGCTAGTTGCCTTGGGGGGTATCGATTTCGACGTTGCTCCCGGCCAGATTTACGGTCTATTGGGCCCCAATGGAGCGGGAAAGACGACCGCCCTGCGAATCCTCAGCACGGTGCTCCACCCGACCGCGGGGAGCGTCACCATCAACGGATACGACGTGGTCGCGCAGTCTGCCCAGGTGCGGCGGCAGATCGGGTTCATGTCGGCCAATACGGCCGTCTACGACCGCATGACGGCGTGGGAGATGGTCGAATACTTCGGGCGGCTCCACGGGATCCCCGAAGAGCAGCTCACGGAGCGGATGGAGCACCTCTTCGAGCGGCTTCAAATAAACGAGTTCCGCGACCTCTTGGGGGCCAAGATGTCCACCGGGATGAAACAGAAGGTCTCCGTTGCCCGGTCGATCGTCCACGACCCGCCGGTGTTGATCTTCGACGAGGCGACCGCAGGGCTCGACGTGCTGGCGGCCCGTGCCCTGTTGAAGACCGTGTCCGAGCTCCGCGAGCACGACAAGTGCATCGTTTTCTCGACGCACATCATGCGGGAGGCGGAGAAGCTCTGCGACCGCGTGGCGATCCTTCACCGGGGGTACATCCTCGCCGAAGGGACGCTGGAGGAGCTCCGCGACCGGCACCACGAGCGGGACTTGGAGGAGCTTTTTTTTCAGTTGATTTCGCGGCACGACGAGGTCTATGCCGTCGCGGACGGCGGTAGGACTAGGACGAACGGATGAACTGGCGGAACATCAGGCTGGTCCTCGCCCGGGAGATCCGCGACCAGTTGCGCGATCGGCGGACGATGTTCATGATCGTCGTCCTGCCGCTTCTTCTGTATCCGTTGCTGGGGATGAGCTTCTTTCAGATAGCGCAGTTCGTGCGCGAGACGCCGACGCGGGTATTGGTGATCGGCGCGCGGGGGCTTCCCAACGACCCGCCCCTGGTGGAAGAGAAGCACTTTGCCGGGAGGCTGTTCAGCTCGCCGGAGAGGGCGCGGCTCTTGGAGCTGGAGTTTGCCCCGGACGAGCTTCGCCCCGACCGTGGCCCGGGGCCGGATCCACGGCAGGCTGCGATCCTGGCGGTGCAGCAAGGTCTGTACGAGGCGGCGATCTATTTCCCGCCCGATTTCGGCCGGCGGCTGGAGGACTTCCGCGAGGCCCTGCGCCACCGGGCCCGGCGTGCGGCGTACGATCCGCGGGGCCGCAGCGCCGACTTGAAGGTTCCGCTGGAGGTCCCCAAGCCGGAGATCATCTACACGACGGCCAACGAGAAGTCGCAGATCGCGTTCGCCCATCTGACCCAGGTGCTCAGACGCTGGACGGAAGAGGTCGGCAGAAGCAACCTGGCAGCCGCGGGGGTCCCGGTATGGGCAGCGACCCCGTTCGACGTCACCACCGCCGACGTGGCCGACGAAACCGGGATCGGCGGGGTCTCGGCGTGGTCGAAGGTCCTCCCGGTGCTGCTGTTGATCTGGGCGCTGACCGGGGCGTTTTACCCGGCGGTGGACCTCTGCGCCGGGGAGAAGGAGCGCGGCACGCTGGAGACGCTCCTTTCCAGCCCCGCCCAGCGGAGCGAAATCGTGCTGGGCAAGCTGGTGACGATCATGCTCTTCAGCCTCGTCACGGCGGTCCTCAACGTGGTGAGCATCCTGGCCATGGGGCAGATCGTCTTGGGGCAGCTCCCGGGGTTCGGCGCTCCGCCGCTGGCGGGCGCCCTGTGGATGGCGGTGGCCCTGGTGCCGGCTGCGGCACTCTTCAGCGCCTTGTGCCTGGCCTTGGCGGCGTTCGCGCGGAGCAGCAAGGAAGGGCAGTACTACCTCATGCCGCTCTTGTTCATCACCATGCCGCTGGCCGTCCTCCCGGTCGCCTCGGGAATGGACCTCAACTTGGGGAACAGCCTGATCCCGGTGACGGGGCTGGTCCTGCTCCTGCGAGAGGCCCTTCAGGGCCATTCCTGGGAAGCCCTGCAATTCCTGCCGCCGGTGACCGCGATCACCTTAGGCGGCTGCTTCTTGGCCATCCGTTGGGCCATCGAGCAGTTCAACTCGGAATCGGTCCTCTTCCGCGAGGGCGAGCGGCTGGACCTGGGACTCTGGCTGCGGCACCTGTTGCACGACCGCCGGCCGACCCCCACGATGGCCGGCGCGGTCTTCTGCGGCGTGGTGATCCTGCTCGTACACTTCTTTGCGGGCCTGGCCATGCCGCAATGGACCAATTTCGGCGGCTTCGCCCGCACGATGCTCGTCACCCAAGTGGCGATGATCGCGACGCCGGCCCTGCTGATGACGGTCATGCTCACGACCAGCCCGCGGAAGACGCTCTTGCTGCGGTTTCCGACGTGGCCGAGCCTGCTGGCCGCGGCACTGCTTGCGGTGGTGCTGCACCCGCTGGCTCACGTGCTTCAGGCGGTGGTGATGTATCTGTATCCGGTCAACCCGGACGTCCTGAAGTCGCTGGAGGGCGTGCAGGCGATCTTCACGGCGCCGCCGCTATGGCAGGCCGTGCTGGTGACCGCGGCCCTGCCGGCGGTGTGCGAGGAGCTGGCGTTCCGCGGCTTCATCCTCTCGGGGTTCCAGGAGTTGGGGCACAAGTGGCGGGCGATCGTCTACAGCGCCCTCTTCTTCGGCTTCACCCACGGGATTCTCCAGCAGTCGTTGGTGGCGAGCCTGTTGGGAGTGGTGATCGGGCTGTTGGCCGTCCAGACCGGGAGCATCTTGCCCGCGATGATCTTCCACGTCGTCCACAACAGCTTGTTGGTGGCCTCCGTACGCTTGGCGCAGCAGATCCCGGACGGCTGGCCGATGCTCAGGAACTTCATCCGCGCGGGAAGCGAGGGCAACCTGGAGTTTGCCTGGCCGGTGGTCACGATCAGCGCGGGCCTGACGGCGGCGATCCTCGCCTGGTTCCAACGCCTCCCGCGCCGGAAAGCCCGCGAAGAAGACCAGCGGCGGCTCGCCCAGGGATGGCAGGTGGATGGGTGATCCGACCGGCAATCCGGCTTGCGAGCGATTGGCCCTCAAGGCCCGGTGGGTGTTCCCCGTTACGGGCAACCCGATTCCCGACGGCATCGTGAGCATCGAAGGGGAGCGGATCGCGGCCGTTGGATGGGCGCCGGCCGGCGGCAAGGTCCGCGATCTAGGCAACGTGGCCATTCTGCCGGGCCTGGTGAATGCCCACACGCACCTGGAGTTCAGCCTCCTGGAACAACCGCTGGGCGCCCGCGGCATGTCCCTGGTGACATGGATTCCGGAGGTGATCGACTATCGGCGCGAGTTCAGGCACATGTCGCCCGAGGCGGTACGATGCGGCCTCGAAGAGAGCCTCCGCTGCGGCACCACGACGTTAGGCGAGATCGCGCAGCCGGACTGGTCGCTTGAGCCGTTCGTGGATGCCGGGCTCCAGGCCGTGATCTTCCTTGAGTTGATTGCCCTGACGCCGGATCGGGTCGCGGCGGCGGTCTTTTTGGCGCAGCGACACCTGGACTCGGCCGGCTTGCCGCAGGCATTTCGCCCAGGCCTGGGCCCGCACGCGCCCTACAGCGTCGATGAGGAATTGCTGGGACGCGCAATCCAATTGTCCCGAGAGAGAAGCGTCCCCATCGCCTTTCACCTGGCGGAGTCCCGCGACGAATTGCAGTGGCTTCGCTCCGGCACGGGCTGGTTCGCAGATCTTCTTTCCTCCGTCGGTGGGTCGCCTGCTCGAGCGTTGTTGCGTCACTCGGGGCCCCAATCGTACCTTCGTGAACTTGCCGCAGCCCATCGGGTCTTGATCATCCACGGCAACTACCTGGAGGACGACGAGATCGCGCTCCTAGGATCCCATGCGAAGTACATGAGTGTGGTCTACTGCCCGCGGACCCATGCGTACTTCGAGCATGCTCCGTACCCCTTAGAGAAATGCCTTTCCTCCGGTGTGACGATGGCCCTGGGGACCGACAGCCGGGCCTCGTCGCCGGACCTGAGTGTGCTGGCGGAGATGCGTCTCGTCGCCAAACGGTACCCTTCCGTGCCTCGCAGCACGGTCCTGCGCATGGGGACCCTCAACGGCGCCCGGGCGTTGGGACTGGAAGCGGAAGTCGGCAGCCTGGAGCCGGGAAAGCGGGCCGACCTGGCAATCGTTGCCCTTCCCAAACACGATGCCGCCGATCCGCACGAGCTGCTCCTGAAGTCCGATGAGCCGGTGGTCGCGACCTGGATTGGGGGAAGGATGAAGTGGGAAGTATGAAGGATGAGCGCTCCGTCCCTAAAGCACTGCTCTGAAACGTGTTAGAAAGCTGAAAGCTGACGGCTGAAAGCTGAAAGCTGACGGCTGAAAGCCGAAAGCTGACTGCCAAGAGCCACTGGCGAATCCTGCAAACGGCGGTGCTCTCTTGCCGCCGGCCAGCCCCCACCCCTTTGACGATTCTCCCGCCAAAGCGTAAAAAGGGAAGCGGGCGGCCGGCCGCCTGCCGGCATCCGATGAGGGGCCCCTGCAATGGGGAGCTGTGAACCTGGTCAGAGGCGAAAGTCAGCAGCCATAAGCAGTCGCCCCCATGTGTGGTGGGCCTCTCATCGGGCGCCGTCGGGGCCGGACGGAAGACCACGGCGCCGCCCTGCCCGCGGCGGCTGAACATGAGGCGATGCAGCGGATGGCGACCTCCCCTAATCCCCAAGCCACTGAGGGCGCTTCGGCCCAGCCGCCGCAGTACGTCGTCGTCGCCCGCCGCTACCGCCCGCAGACCTTCGAGGAACTCGTCGGCCAGGAGCACATCGCGCGGGCACTCTCGAACGCCATCAGCACCCAGCGGGTAGGACACGCCTACCTGTTTACCGGGGCGCGGGGAGTCGGAAAGACCTCGGCGGCCCGGATCCTGGCGAAGGCCCTCAATTGCACGCACGGGCCTGCTCCGGTGCCCTGCAACCGGTGCGACATCTGCGAGCGGATCAGCGCCGGCGACGACGTGGACGTGCTGGAGATCGACGGAGCCAGCAACCGCGGGATCGACGAGATCCGGCAACTGCGGCAGAACGTCAACATCCGACCCAGCCGCGAGCGGTTCAAGGTCTACATCATCGACGAAGTCCACATGCTCACGCGGGAGGCGTTCAACGCCCTCTTGAAGACGCTCGAAGAGCCGCCGGAGCACGTGAAATTCATCCTCTGCACCACGGAGCCGGCCAAGGTCCCGATCACCATCCTCTCCCGCTGCCAGCGGTTCGACTTTGCCGGCATCCGGGCGGGCGACATTGCCCGGCGGCTGGGGCAGATCGTCGAGGCGGAAGGCGTGTCGGCCGAGCCGGAAGCGCTGGAACTGCTTGCCCGGCGGGCCACCGGGTCGATGCGCGACGGGCAATCGCTCCTGGAACAGCTCCTGGCGTTCGCTCCGGAGCGGGTCACGGTGGCCGACGTCCACGGAATGCTGGGAACCGCCGGCGACGACCGCTTGATCGCCCTTTTGGAGCATATCAGCCGGCGCGAGACAGCGGCGGCGTTGCAGGAGTTGGATGCCGCCGCCCAAGAGGGCATCGATCTGAGCCAGTTGTTGGAGCAGCTTCTCGGCTACTTGCGGGATTGCATGGTCGCCGCGGCCGGTGGCCCCGAGGAGGTCCTGCTGCACATCGCCCCCGGCAGCCGGCAGAAGGTCACGGACTTCGGGAAGCGCCTCGGGCTGGAGACGGTGCTGGCGGCCATGCAGATCCTGGACCAGACCCTGAACCGCCTCCGCTTCAGCACCCAAGGGAGGATTCTCACCGAGATGGCGTTGGTGCGGGTCTGCAACCTGGACAACCTGGCGGAGCTGCCTGACCTTATCGGGCAAATCCAATCCGGGGCGCTTGCCGGTGGTGAGGCCCCGCCGCGGGCGCCGGCAGCCGAGGCCAAGGTGCTTCCGGAGGCGGG
>CAYGZA010000020.1:0-36098 GCA_964354135.1 uncultured Planctomycetaceae bacterium | reverse complement strand
CGATCCCGCCGAACTCCCGCTTCGCCTCCTCGATGGCCTCCTCCAGCCGGAACTCGCCCGTCTTCGCATCGTAGAGCGGGTCATACCCCCAGAGGAACCGCTGGCGGAAGTTGAACACCTCGCGGAACCAGGGCTTGCGGGGCGAGATCGGCCGGTACCAGGTCTCGGTCCAGCGGCGGTAGGCGTCCAGGCCGCTGTGCCAGTCGCCATCGGTGACGGTGACGATTGCCGGTGGGGCGATGAACGTCTCGCCGGGCTTCAGCAGCAGGTCGGGGTACTCGACTCCCACGGTGAAGTCGGCGCCTTTCTTTTCCAGCCGATAGAGCTTCTGGAGACACTGGGTATCCTCGGTCCGCAGCGACAGCCCGCGGCCCTCGCTCGGGCAGAAGGTGTCCAGAAACTGAACGGGAAATGTGCCGCAGTAGCGCTCGCGGAACGAGCCGTCGCGCCAGTCCAGCGCCGCCCCGCGCTTGGGAACCAGGTAGTAGCTGTCTTTGGCCTTCTCGGAGAGCCGATAAGGGCCGATCCGCGGCGCGACCAGCGTCACGCGGTGTTCCTTGGCACCGGCGTTGTGCAGAGCCACGCGGATCGAACCGCCGTCCTCGCCGGCAGCCTCGATCGCCATGCCCAAGCGAAGGCCCTCCACCGCCGGCACCTGAAACCAGCGGAAACCCTGCGGAGCGCCCGGCGGGGGATCGGCGACGGGCTCGCGCCGGTCGGCCGGCGTTGGCTTGCCGTCCACCACGAGCTCGACGATCGGCTGGGACTCCGTCGCCAAAACCCATTCGGTTGGGCGATGGTAGAGCGCGAGAGAGGATCCGGTGCCCTGTTTGCCGCCGGCTGGTCTGGCGCCCGAGGCATGACGCTTGGCGCGCCACGGCGGGCTCTCTTCGAGGGCCTCGGGGAAGAGCCGATCGCCCCGGGTGCGGACGGTCGCCGCCGCCACGGCGAAGGCGGCCTGTTTGCTCTTGTCGCAGAGCACGATCGCCCGCAGTCGCTTGGCAGAGTCGGCGGCCGCGACGACGACCTGCGGGCCCTCGACGATCCCGAACCGCTTGGTGGCCACGTTCATCGGGAGCCACTCGTCGGCCGTGCCGTCGGTGTATTCCAGCCGCAGGCGAAAGCGGTCCACGTCGCGGATGGCCGAAAGCCGCCCGGTGCCGTAGACCGGCTCCTCCTGGCCGGAGAACGCGGCCAACAGGAGCAGGTACACTTCGCCGGCCGCGGCGTCGCAGGCGATGCGGAGTTCCCGTTTCTCGCCGAGCGGCGTGGCCGCCAAATCCGGCTCCTTGAAAAGGGGGACAAACGGGACGCCGAAGACGTCCACCGCCGGGCCAGTGAACCAGTCGGCCAAACGAAGCCGCCGTCGCCAGGACGAGCTCCGCCCATGGACCACCGCACCGAGCGGCACCGCTTGGAATCCCTCGAAGGCTGCCTGGGGCTTCCAGTCCAAGGCGTCGGCCAGCCGGGAGGGCTGAAGCTGCTGGACGAGGCGGACGTCGGCCACCTCCAGCCGGGCGTCCGCGGCGGCCGCCTGCACTTGGAGGGCCAGTCCCTCGACCGAAAGGAACTCCCGGGCTGCCTGGCGCATGTCGACGTTGGCCGTGTGCCAACGGCCATCCGAGATCAGCTCCGCGGACGGAATGACGGTCGCGTAGTCCCCGCCCGCCTTCGTGCTCTTGCCCAGAACGCACAAGGCGTAATCGCTCTGCGGCGCCGCGCCGGCCGCTTTATAGCGCATGGCCACAAAGCGATATCCTTCCGGCTTGATCGGCTGCGAAAGGGCCCAGGACCACTTCATGCCGGAACCCGACCGGGCCACGCGGAAGACGGTTGTTTCCGTGCCCCGCTCCACCGCACGCTCGCCGCGGCGTGCGGGATTGGCCAGCCAACCCTCCTGGGCAACCCACTTGGCCTGCGCAAGCAGCGCGATCCAGTCGGGGCGGCGGGTCCCGCCGGCCTCGCCCTCGAAGCGTTCCGCCCCCTGGAACTCGTCGGTTTCTTCAGGCGCCGGCGCTAAGAGAACCAGCAATGCCGCAAGCAGCGTACCGGACACGGGCGTTCCCCTTTCTCCGCAAGACGGTCTCCCCTTTTCCGCACCGGACCAGTAGATTTCCTGCCGCGTGTATGATAGCTTAGCTGGCCCGGTGCCGCACGAGCGGCCTGGGAATTCGGCCTCGGACAGCCACGTACCTCTTGAGGAGCCCGAACCATGTCGTTTCCGTACAAGGCGGCATTCTTAGGCATCTTGTCGCTTGGTGTTTGTGCCTGCGCGCCGCGGGCGACTCCGGGGACCGGTCCCGCGTTCCGCAGCCGACTGGGAGAGGAAGGCCCGGTTTGGCCCCGCTTCCACGGCCCCAAGGGGGACAACATCTCGGCGGAAAAGGGCTTGTTGAAGGAGTGGCCCAAGGACGGGCCGGGGCTTCTCTGGACCGCCAAGGGGATCGGCGCGGGCTTTGCCGGCGTCACGCTGGCCCACGGGCTGATCTACACCGCCGGGAACCTCGACGGAAAAACGACGATCACGGCCCTGGACCTGGACGGCAAGATCCAGTGGCAGGTCCCCAACGGCCCGGCCTGGACCGGCGATCCGGCCGGCAGCCGGGGCACGCCGACCATCGACGGGGATCGCCTCTACCACGAAAGTCCGCTGGGCGAAGTGGTCTGCCTGAATGCCAAGACCGGCGACATGGTCTGGGGCCTCAACATCCTGAAGGACTTCGAGGGCGAGAACATCACGTGGGCTCTGGCCGAATCGCTCCTGGTGCATGGCGACCGCGTGATCGTCTGCCCGGGCGGCAACAAGGCGAGCGTCGCCGCCCTGGACAAGAACACGGGAAAGACCGTCTGGACGGCCAAGTCCACGGGCGGCAAGGCGGGCTACGCCACGCCCGCCCAGGCCGAGCACGAGGGGCTCCGGATGATCCTCGCGATGAACCAGAACGCACTCGTGGGCGTCAATGCCGACGGCGGCGGCCTCCTGTTCCGCCATGAACACCGCACCCAGTACGACGTCAACGCCACCACGCCGATCCTCCGCGACGGGCAGATCTTCATCACCTCGGGCTACGGCTCCGGCTCGGAAATGCTCAAGCTCACGGTGGACGGGAAGAAGGCCTCGGTCGAGCGGGTCTGGGAGTCCCAGGAGCTGGACAATCATCACGGCGGGGTGGTCTTCCTGGACGGCTGCATCTACGGCGCCGCCCACAACAAGCACGGCGGCGGCTGGATCTGCCTCGACTGGAAGACCGGCAAGATGATGTACGCCGAGAAGGGCGTGGGCAAGGGGTCGCTCACCTGTGCTGACGGGATGCTCTACACCTACAGCGAGAACCGCAAGGTGGGCCTGGTCCAGGCGACGCCCGACGGCCATAAACTCACCAGCCAGTTCACGATTCCCAAAGGCGGCGAGGGCCCGACGTGGGCCCACCCGGTCGTCTGCGGCGGCACGCTCTACCTGCGCCACGGCGATCTGCTCTTCGCCTACGACGTCCGCGGCGGGAAATAGCGAACTGGGTGGCATGCCTTCACGCGACTGGGTGGCATGCCTTCACGCGACTGGGTGGCATGCCTTCACGCGGTGGAGCCGCGTGTAGGCATGTAGCGACAGACATGCTCACCCGACGCTTCGCGTCGTGAGAGCATGCCACCCTGGAAGCATAGGCTCTTACGCGCTTCCACTTGATTTCCGAACGAACAGGATTCCGACGCCGACTTATTCCATTCGGATCGAGCGGATCTCGATCGCCACGCCCGCGGCCACCGCCGGATCGAGCCGCAGGCCGGTCACGCAGCCGCCCCAGTGGTCGTTCCGGCCCACGGCGAACTCATAGGCATGGAACTGCCCGTCGCCGCGCGTGCCCACGCTCACGCTGGCCGCTTCGGACGTCTGCGGCATGGTGGCCGTGGACCAGAAGAGCTGGGCCGAGCCCGGCCGGCTCACCCGCATCTCCACCACGAGCTTGTTGTACCGGCTGGCGCGGACCTTGAGCTCCGGGGAGCGAAATGCCGGATCGGGGCCCGTGGAGACGGCGCGGAGCACGCCGTCGCGGACCTCGACCTTCTCAAGGCCCATCATCGCCGCCCACGCGGAGAGGTCCTCGCCGGACCATGAGCTCGCGGTGGAGGAGCCTTCCGTGCCTGCGGACTCCTTGAACTTGCGGTACCAGGAGTCGTACGGCCCGAGGCCCACGTCCTGCGGGGCGACGTCGAGGTGCTCCTTCGGCCCCTCGGTAAAGACGTCGCGGATCGCGTCGAGATAGGAGAACCCATTGCCCCGCGTGGGCTCGATGTAGTGCCCCTCGCCGAATTCGTTCCAGCAGCAGAAGATGACGGTGTTCTTCTCGGGCCCGGCGGTGGGGCAGGAGTCCATGATCGCCTTGGCCCGCAGGCACAGATCGCGGAACTTTTCGGGCGTATTGTCGGACCAGAAGAAGGGCGTTTCCTTCCACGGCCGGGAATCCCAGCCCATCATGGCCGCGGTGATGTCCGGCAGGGCGCCGAGCTGGCGCTTGAGCTTCCAGACGCCCTCCTGCTGCTCGACGAAACCCTCATAGGGCGCACAAACGAAGTCGCCCACGGTCCGCACCGCAGCCGGCTGTTGCCAGCCGCTGCCGTAGGCCGAGCTGGCGTCCCAGCCCTCCCGGGCCATGGTCTTGAGGGTCTCGGAATCGTGCCACCCCACGCAGCCGACGATGAACAGGCCGCCGAGCCCCTTGTCGCGGCAGATCGCCCTCATGCGGTCGAAGGTTTTGCGGACCTTCTCGCTCCCGCCGAGGTGCTTGGTGACGTTGGTCGGCACCCAGATGTAGAGGACCGGCTTCCCGTCGATCCGCAGATACGAGGGATTCGAGAAGTAGTTCTCGATCCAAAACGGCAGGACGTTCTCGAGGAGGTCTTCGGCCGAGCCGCAGCCTTGGCCGCAGCCGTTTTCCCACATGACGGCGAACTGGATCATCGGCAGGTAGCGGGCCTTGAGGAGGCCGTCGTGGATCGCGTGGCCCAACTGCTGCGTGACCGGGCCGTTGAGGTTGGTGCGATACCAGCAGTAGACGATCCCCGTGATGCCGTGCTCCAGCATGTATTTGATGTGCCAATCGGCCACCTCGGGCTCGCCCTCGTTGAACCAGCCGAGCACCGGCTTGCGCTCCGGCCAGGGCTCGATCACCTTCCAGCCGTAGTGCGTGCCGTGCTTCCACAGGGGGCAGTAGTGGGTCCAAACGCGGTATTTGCCGGGCTTGGCCGGGACGGGTTTGGGCACGTAGGACGCCTTGGAAGGCCGCAAGCCGCTCGCAAAGGCAATGCCCTGCGACGCCGAAACCTCTCCCGTGCCCGCGCCGGAGACCGTCACGCGGAACGGGCCGGCTAGCGGCCGGGCCGCCTCGACGCTCCAACGGAGTTCCGTCTTCTCGGAGAACTTCAGTGCTGGGACCGATTGCGCTAGCGGCCCTCGGATGGAGACGCCCTCTGGGGCCGACAGGGTGGCTTGCAGAGCGGCCGCCGGGCCGCCGCGGTTGAGCACCCGGGCGACAATCTTCTCCGCGCGCTCGGCCCTGGGGAGCGTGGAATCGGAGAAGACGCGGCTCACTTCCAGCTCGGGTTCGGCCCGGAGTTCCTCGGTCACGCGGAGGTGGTCGATCTGGGCTTTCGCGCCGGCGACCTCGGCGGGCACGAGTCCCAGGGCCAGGAGACGCCCGCCCCAGCCGGCCCAGGTCCACGGCTCCAAGACGTAGGTGTGCGGCCGGCCGTCGGCGATGGTCTGAAACGGGATCCGCCCGGCGCCCCTGGTGGTCACAAAGATCACCTCGCCGCGCGAGCCGGAATCCACGGCCATGCGGAGGCTCAGGTAGTCCCGCTTGTCCACGCCCGCGCCCAGCGCCTTGTGGAGGAGCATGCCGCGCGGCGACGGCGATGAGAAAACCAACCGGCCGTCGCGAATCGTTGCCGAGGCGCCTTTGACCGCCGCCCAACCCTGCAGCCCGGCATGGAAGTCGAACTGCGGGGCCTGCCCTTCGGCGCCGGCGGCCGGCGTGATGCCGTAGGCCCGGGCAATGATCTCGGCGGGCGTGAGCACGCGGCGGTAGAGCTTCACATAGTCGAGCCGGCCCACAATGCCCTGACCGTGCGGCGAGTCGGAGGCGATCACCAGGGGGCTCTCACTGGCGGGCGGCGGGTCGCCGCGCCGGGCCACGTGGTGCGGCTCGCCGTCGACCCACAGGAACGAGTCCGCGCCGCTCCAGGTGGCCACGAGGTGGCACCAGGCGCCGGGCTCGGGCGGTGGCGCGCTCGTGCGCGGCTCCCACCGCTCGCCCGCGCAGACGAAAAACGAGAGCTTGCTCCCCTCGCTCAGCCAATCGAAGCGGATGCTGTACTGCCCGTCCTTGAAGAGGAACGTCCGCCCGGCGGCGACCTCGCCGAGCCGGAGCCGCATCTCGATACTGAAGCCCTTGGCGAGGTTCAACCCCGGGCTGGAGGGGACGACGATCCGCTGCCGACCATCCAGCGCGAGGACCGGCTTGCCGTCGTCGGTGACCACCTTGGCGCCGGTCACCTGGGCCACGTGCCCGCTGCCGGAGAGGTCGGCAATCGCCGGTCCGGCCTTGTCGAATCTCCAATGGGCGACCAGCCCGTCTTCGGCCGCCAGAGGCAGGGTCATGCAAAGGGTGGAGACGATTCCGATCACGAGAATCCGTTTGTTCATGGCAGTTCTCCAGGTGCAGGGTCGTCGTTGGCCGAGGGAGGATGGCCGGCCGGAACGGGGCCCAGCGCAGGGTCAGCCGTGATTCTCCCCCTCCGCAGGGGCAACGTCAAGCCGCGCCGCGATCCCCGGAATCCCTGGAAAACCCTCTTGACGTTTATTACGCGTGTCATATAATCGGGATTATTACGCATGTAATAAAGGAGGCCGCCATGCCCCGCAAGCGCAAATCGCTCCGCCTGAGCCCCGGCGAGATGGAGATCATGGCCATGCTCTGGCGCGAGGGGCCGCTCGCGCTGGCCGGGGCCCACCAGGCGTTCGGCGGCTACGGGCGCCCGGTGGGCTATCCGACGATGCAGACCCGGCTCAACCGCCTGGCCGCCAAGGGGCTCGTGCGCCGCAGCCCCCGGCGCCCGGCAGTGTACGAGGCCGCGGTGAGCGTGGCCGAAGTGGGCGCCGGGCACATCGAGCAACTCCCCGGGCCGGTGCGCCGCGAGCAGATGGTGCCGTTGGTAGCGCAACTGATCTCCGAGCGCCCCCTCGCCCCGAGGGAAATCCGGGATCTCAAGAGACTGCTGGCCGAGGCCGAGAAATCCTCCAAGCCGAAGGAAAGGAGGGACTGAACCGTGGCCCTCTCCTCCCGCGAGTTGGCAATGCTGGTATTGCAGGCCACGGTGTTGCTGGCCGCCTCCGCCTTTGTGGTGCGCGGGCTGATGTGGCTTGTGCGTCCCTCTTCGCCGAGGGTGCAGCGGGTTGCGTGGTTCCTGGTCCTCGTGCAGGGGCTGATCCTGGTCCGGTTTCCGCTGAACGTTCCCTGGTACGAGCCTGAAGTCGTCGCAACTGCGGCGGGGGAAGGTCCGGCCGCTGAGGACGTCTCGGAGGCAGGCGTCGTCGTTCCTCCGCTCTCTGAGCCGGCATCGGAACCGACGGCGGTTTTGCCTCAGCCGGCCGCCATGCCCGCGCCGGATGTCGCATGGAGCCCCGCGGCGGCACGCTCCAGTGAGCCGAGTCCGGACGCCGTGCCATCGGTACCGCTCTGGAAGACGTGGAGCTGGGCCCAAGCGGCGATCGGGGTTTGGATCGCGGGCATGGTTTTCTTGGCGCTGCGCGGCATCCTGAGGTACGCGCGCTTCTTACGGCGGATTTCGTCCGCCGCCGCCGCGGAGGGGGCGTGGGTGGTTCAGTGGCGGCAACTTCTCGCGGTGCGGGGCATCCGGCGGCCGATCCCGCTGCGGGTGACGGCGGACGCCGGCCCGGCGCTGTGCCTATTGCCCTCCGGCTACGAGGTGCTGGTGCCTGCGGACGTTTGGCGCGGGCTGAGTGTCGAGCAGCGGGGGGCGATCCTCCGCCACGAGCTAGCGCACTACGAGCGCGGCGATCTGTGGAAGTCGCTCTCGGTGCGGCTCATGGCCCTGCCGCACTGGTTCAATCCGTTTGTCTGGTGGGCGGTGCGCAACTTCGAGGAGTGTACGGAATGGCTCTGCGACGACGCCGCAGCCGACACAGAATCGCTCAGTGTCTTCGACTACACGCGGGCCTTGCTCCGGCTCGGCGCTCTGCGGGCCCCCCGGACCGCCTCGTTGAACGGGGCCCGCGGCGGGCGGCTCTTCCACCGCATCCGGCGGCTGGTGGCCGGACGACCTCCGGAGGACTCGCGGATGAAGAAGACGTTTGTCATCGTTGTGGCGTTGGGCTTGTTGCTGACAGGCACGATGCGGATCCAGTTGGTCGCCAAGGAGCCGGCCAAGGTGGTATCCGGCGCGCCCGCCCCAAGCGGGGCCGAGTTGAGCGAAGGCCCCGAGATTCTCACCCAGGCCAAGAGCGCCTCTGCGAAGCCAACGGCGGAGCGGGCGGTCGCGAGCGCCCTGGATTGGCTTGCCCGCCACCAGAACGCCGACGGAAGCTGGAGCCTGAGCGACTACCGGAAACAGTGTAAGGACCAGCCGTGCTCCGGGACATCCATCCTTGAGGCCGACGCCGCGGCGACTGCCCTGGGCGTCTTGCCTTTTCTCGGGGCAGGTCAGACGCACAAGGGCAAGGGTCCGTACGAACAGACGATCCGCAAGGGCCTGGAGTGGCTCGTTCAGCATCAGGCCGCCGACGGCGATCTCTCCGGCGGCAAGAGCCAGGTGATGTACATTCACGGCATTGCGGCGATCGCCCTGTGCGAGGCTTACGGGATGACCCGAGATGCCGGGTTGGCCGAGCCCGCGCGCAAGGCCCTGCGCTTTATCGAAAAGGCGCAGCACCCGAAGACCGGCGGCTGGCGCTACTGGCCGGGTATGGAGGGCGACACTTCGGTGTTCGGCTGGCAGGTGATGGCACTGAAGAGCGGCCAGTTGGCCGGCCTGGAAGTCAATCCTGAGACCCTCCGCAGTGCCGAGAAGTGGCTCGCTTCCGTGGCGAAAGGCAAGCATCGCGGTCTGTTCTGCTACCAGCCCTATACAGCCGAGTCGCCGCCGATGACCGCCGTGGGACTGCGGAGCCTCGCGTATTTCGGGGCGAAGCGGGAGGATCCGGCGGTGCTGGAGGCGAAACAGTACCTGGCGGCCAACCTGCCGACCGACAAGGCCCAGCGGGACGTCTACTACTGGTTCCACGCGACGATGGCAATGCAGTGGTTCCTCGACAAGGACTGGGATGCCTGGAATCGCACGCTGCGGAAGACGCTGATTGAGGGACAGGCCACGGAGGGCTGCGCCAAGGGCAGTTGGGACCCGAGCCGCCCGACACTCGACCGCTGGGGCGGTCAAGGCGGCCGGCTCTACACGACCAGCCTCGCTGCGCTCTCGCTGGAGGTCTACTACCGGTATCTTCCGCTGTTCAAGCTCGATCGGCCGACGGGACCCGCGGCGGCAGCGGAACCGCTGCCCGAAAGGGCCTTGACCCGCCTGGGCACCCCTCGCCTGCGGAACCGGATGGCCGTGCAATGCGTGGCGATCTCTCCCGATGGGGCCACGGTCGCCAGTTGCGGCGACGACGCGATCCGGCTGTGGCGGGCCGCCACGGGCGAGTTGTTGCACGTGCTGCCGGCCACGGTCCGCGTCCAACAGTTCGAAGGGCCCTCCAGCGTCCTGGCGTTTTCGCCCGACGGAAAACGGCTTGCGTCCGGGGAAACGGACAGGTACCGCGTCTGGGACGTGCAAACGGGGCAGCCGCTGCTGAGCATCCCCGCGCCTGCGGCCACCTCCGGCGCCGGCTGGTGGAATACCGCTGTCACGGCGGTCGTCTTCACGCCGGACGGTCGGCGGTTGGTCACGGCGGGCAAGGACGGGGCGGCCCGCCTCTGGGACCTCGACGACGGCAAGCTGATCCGTGCCTACTCCATTGACAAGGAGCGATTCGCCTGTGCCGACGTCTCCGCGGATGGCAAGCACTTGGCCGTGTCCTCCGGCGACACCGTCCGCGTGTGGGACCTGCCGGCGGGCGAAAAACCGCGGGTCATCGAGCAGGTCTACGGCCAATGGAAGCCCGACGAGGAAACCCGGCTCTATCATCTCGGCGTGTTGTCGCTGGCTTTTCTCCCGGACGGCAAGTCGCTGGCGACCGGCGGCTACCGCTACGGGGGGTTCGACGTGCGTGGGCCCGACTACCGCGTGGTCGGCTCGCGGGACCGAGGGCTCGTGTGCGTCTGGGACGCAGAGTCCGCAAGCCTCCTCCGCCGCTTCGAGTCGCAGGACAAGTACCTTTGGGACTATGCGATGTGCCTTTCGCGGGATGGCCGCGTCCTGGCGTCGTCGTGTGAGGAGGGAATTCGGATCTGGGACGCGCCCGCGGGCAAGGTGCTGCGGACGATTCCGCATCTCCAGCTTCCGGGAACGTACGTGCGGTGGCACCATCGAGTGGCCCTCGCGCGCGACGGCAAGACCCTGGTCACCGCGGCGGGTGACCACGTCGTTCGCATCTGGGATACGGCAACCGGCAAGAGCATTCCCCTCAGTCCGGATGGTCATACCGCGGCGGTGGCCTCGGCGGCTTGGGCGCCGGATGGCAAGAGGGTCGCAACCGGGGGTCGAGATGGCGTGGTTCAGGTGTGGGATGCGGCCGGGGGAAGCCAGGTCCGCAGGTTCATGCTCGACGGGGACGAGGTCAAGACCCTGGCCTGGTCGCCTTCAGGGAAGAGCCTTGCCGCAGCGGGCAAGAAACTGACGAGTTGGAGCTTGTCTACCGGCAAGAAAGAGGTCGAAGTCGCCTTCGCTGAGCAAGCGAGCGCCGACATCGCCGCGATAGCCTATTCGCGCGACGGGCGTTTGCTGGCCATCGCCGCCTCGGAGTACAACCCGGAACTCACCGGTTCCCGTTCCGATCCTTCCTTGCCTCGCCGCATCAACAATATCATCGCAGTCCGCGACGCAGCCACCGGCCGCTCCTTGGCGGAGCTGGCTGGGCACGAGTCGCCCATCCGTGCCATCGCCTTCTCGCCGGACGGCAAGCGCCTGGCGTCCGTGGCGGAGGACGGAACGCTGCGGTTCTGGGACCCGACCCAAGGGAAACAATTATCGGTCTTGAGCATTGCCAAGCCCGGTACCCCCTCGTACGCCGCCATCTCGCCGGATCTAGCGGTGGTCGCCCTGAGCAATTTCGGCAGCGAGACGTTGATCATTTGCGATGGAGTCACGGGCAAAGAGGTCCGCCGCATTCGCGCTTTGGGCAGCAAGGGGAGCCACTTGGCCTTCTCTCCCGACGCGCGGATCCTTGCGTCCGCCTCGATCAGCCTGACTGGGCTTCTGGAATACGACACGGCCATCCACCTGTGGGACCTGGCCACCGGGAAGGAACTCTTGAGCCTCCAACCGCAGCGAGCGGCCGTGGCTTCGCTGGCCTTCTCACCCGACGGACGCGGATTGCTCTCCGGCATGGATGACACGACGGCCCTGATCTGGGACGTGGAAGCGGCCTTGAAAGCTCTCAGCCGCTAAGAGCGTCCGGACTGACGATCAGTGCGTGCTTGTGCGCCACGTCGTCGGGCATGGAGTGCCTCCCAGATTCGCCCTGATGGTAATCCGGCGTGCGGCCATTGACCCGGGGGCTTGAAGCGGCGACGCAAGTCGCTTATCCTGTTCATGATCCGGCACGCCTGCGGATTGCGATCCATACCGTTTCACGAAACAGGAAACGCTTCAAGGAGACCGAGGATGATTGAGCTGGGAATGCACACCGACAACTGGCGGGCTTTGAGCGGGAGTTTTCAGACGGCCGTCGATTCGGCGGTCAAGTACAAGCTGTCGCACATCGAGTTCGGGGTGATCCACGGCCAGTACTTCGTCCACGGCCTGGGGTACGACCCGTCGGTCTCGCTGCAATCGAACCCCCGCAGGCTGAAGAAGTACCTCGACTCCAAGGGCCTGAAGGTGTCGCAGATCGACGGCGCCTTCCCGCTGATGGGGCCCGACGGCTCGACCTTCGGCGTCCAGTACGTCCAGCAGGCCATTCGCTTCGCCGCCGAGATCGACTGCCCGATCGTCGACACCACCGACGGGGCAACCAAGCCCGAGGGCTACTCCGACGAAGAGGTCTTCCGCATCGCCTGTGAGAACTACCGCCAGTGCCTCTCCTGGGCGGAGGATTACGGCGTGACGATCAACATCGAGACGCACGGGCCGTACACGACCAACGCCGACTTCCTCCAGCGGCTCTTCAAGCACTTCGACTCGCCGCTCTTGCGGTTCAACTTCGACACCGGCAACACCTATATCTCCGGCAACGACCCGCTGGAGTACCTCAAGCGGTTCCGCAAGTACCTTTCGCACTGCCACATCAAGGACGTGAGCCCGGGACTGGCGGCGGCGATGCGCGGCGAGGAGACCGGGATCGGTTGCTCCGAGGTGCCGCTGGGCGGCGGCGTGAACGCGGACAACATCAAGAATTGCATCGCCTATCTCAAGCAGACGGGCTGGAACGGGGTGGTCTCGATTGAGTGCCACGGCACCGACGAGAACATCCGCAAGAGCATCGAATTCCTCCGCCCCCTCGTGGGCTGACTCAATCCCTGGGAGAAACCCCCATGAACTCACTTCTGGCAACGCTCTGCTTCGGCCTGACGCTCGTTTCCGCCCCGGGCGACGCCCCGGCGGATGCCGGCAAGATCCGCGTCCTGCTCGTCACGGGAGTCGATTACGAGGGACACCTCTGGAGGCAAACCACGCCCGCCGTGGTCGAAGAGCTCAAGAAGGACCCGAGGCTCGACGTCACCGTCACGGAAAAGCCGGGGGACCTGGCCTCGGACGAGATCTTCTCGTACGACGTGCTCGTCCTGCATTTCAAGAACTACGATCCGCTCCCGCGGGGGGAGCAAGCGAAGGCCAACCTCGTCAAGCTCGTCCGCGAGGGCAAGGGCCTCGTGATGCTGCACTTTGCCTGTGGGGCCTTCGAGGACTGGCCCGAGTTCGCCGACCTGGCGGGTCGGGTCTGGGACAAGAAGACCGGTCACGACCCCCGCGGGCCGTTCACCGTGAAGATTGTGGACAAGGAGCATCCCATCACCCGCGGGATGAAGGACTTCCAGGCGGACGACGAGCTCTACACCTGCCTGGTGGGCGAAAGGCCGATTCAGATCCTGGCCGCGTCGCGGTCGAAAGTCACCGGGAAAGACCATCCGATGGCCTTCGTCTTCAATTTCGGCAAGGGGCGCGTGTTCCACACGCCGTTGGGACACGACGTGAAGGCGTTCAAGATGCCCGGCGTCGCCGAGATCATCCGCCGAGGAACGGCGTGGGCGGCGGGAAAACCGCCCGTCGCCGCCGACAAGCCGTCGCCGTAGGGCAATCCGCGCGGCGGACGCCTCACGCGTTGCACCCTTCGGGCCCGCTCGCGTCGAAGGGACTTGTTGAAGCTCAAGGCGCGTCGATTCGCGGCGTGCGCGGCCTCGTCGTGATCCGATGCGCCGGCGCGCGTGCGGCGCGCAACCGCGGCGCGCATCCTCGGCGTGCGTTGGATTCGTAATGAGGTCGGCTGTGCACCCGGCAAGAAATCGAAAAAAATTTTCCCAAGATGGAAAAATAGTACTTGAAATTATTCTGGGAATGGATACGATATGGCAGAATTGAGGAGCGTGGTGCGGTGCAAGCTCGTTGTTCTCCACCATTCTCCGCTGAAGAAAATGAGCAGCGAGTATGAAGAGCGCATCACTTTTCGAGCCTTCGCAGGACGGCAACGGCGCGAAAGCGGTGGTGAGCTCGTGGTTTCGGTCCGGTGGCGAGCCACCTGTCGAGATTCGGACCCAGCCCGACGGTCGGCAAGGAGATCGCCCGTAACGCTTGTTAGGAGGACATGAGGTGGCCAAGAAGAAAGCGAAGAAGAAGGTCGCTAAGAAGAAGGTGGCCAAGAGGAAGAAGGCCCGCAAGTAAGCGTGCCGGGCGGACGGCCGTCGTCCGGCAGACATGCCGAGGCGGACGGTCGTCGCCGCGACCTTCGCATGCTCCGACGAGAAAGAAACGCCCGGCGTCCGGCCGGGCGTTTCTGTTTCTTGACGAGTGCCCGGCTCGGGGCCGGCCGCTGAGTCCCGGATCAATCCGACGGGAACGGCGGCGCCTCGCCGTCGAGCTGATGGAGGGCGTTCCGCGCCGCCCGCTGTTCGGCTTCCTTCTTGTTCCGTCCCCATGCCGCCTGATACCGATGGACGCCGATCTGCGCGGAAATCTTGAAGCACTTGCTGTGATCGGGCCCCTTTTCGTCCAACAGTTGATAGACCGGCGTCGTGCCGTGTTCGCGCTGAGCCACTTGCTGGAGCAACGACTTGTAGTTCTCCCCCGACTCCCCTTCAGCCGCCAGGACGATCTCCGATTCCACGTGCCGTTCGATGAACCGGCGGGCCGCCTCCGTCCCGCCGTCGATGTAGATCGCCGCGATCAGCGATTCGAACACGTTGGCCAAGAGCGAGGAAGGAACCACCGGGTTGGTCGTCATCCCTTTTCCGAGGATAAGACATTCGCGCAACCCCAATGCCTCACTGATTTTAGCGCAAGTCTGACGGCTCACGACGATCGACTTCAACTGCGTCAGGTCCCCTTCCAAATACTCCGGGTAGCGCTGAAACAGGCGGTCGCAGACCACCATGCCGAGGATGGCATCGCCGAGGAATTCCAACCGCTCGTTGGACGCCAGCCGGTGGACCGCCCCTGAAGCATGGGTCAATGCCGCCCTCAAGAGCGTGCGATCCGAGAACCGGTACCCAAGCCGCGACTCGCACTCTTCCAGCATCGCCGTCAAGTCGCACGCCGCATCGGGCGGAAGCTCGGTCGCCATGCAAGGCGGCTCCTTCAAGAATGCACGGGTACCCTCCAAGAGGCCCCAACTCCGTAAACCTAACCGGGATAGGGCGTTTTGTCAACTTCGTTCTCCGTCCAAGAGACCTCGTGACGACGCTCTGCGTCGTCACACACTGCTGGATGCTCTGCGTCCCGCTCCTTGGCGTAATCTGTTGCGGCACCGGCGATTGCGGCTGGCGGACGCGGAGCGTCGCAGCATTGCGTTCCCACGCCGGAGCGTGGGAACGAGGGTCCTCTGGACGACTTCGGTGAATGCTTACTCTTTCCGCGACCGCGCCTCGCGTGCCCGTGGTGCCCCCGGATTCCTCGCCGGGGCTAGTTCTCCAGGTCCCGGAACATGCCTCTCTTACCGCACCGGGACTCCGCCCCCCGGTCTTTCGGGGTTCTTTTCATAATCTCCTGGAGAACTGGGGAAAGTTTGCCGATTATTCGGATCGCGCAAACTGTGCGCCCGGCATACCGGCTCCTCCGAATCAGGACGCGAAGCTCGGATAGGAAAGAAAATACCATGAGCATCGGGACAAAGGCATCCAGAAACGTCGATCGTCCCGCGCCGCGGGCCCTCCTGACGACCGCCATAGCGGCGATAATCGCCGGCGTTGTTCAGATGGCCGCCTCGGCTCAGACAATCCAAACTCAAAACGCCGGCGCCGGCGACTTTCGCCCGTATTCCCTTCAACACGTTCAGGCCGGGGACGTGGAGGCCGCGCTGAGTTCGCTCCTGCCGCCCGGAACCGAGGTTGTAGCCGATCGGCGAGCCAACCGTGTCCTGGTTCGCGGGTCATCCCAATCTCACCAGATTGCCCAGAGGGCGGTTCGGTCTCTCGATCAGGGCGACGAGAGGCCGTCGGAAGCCGCCCCCGCCCCCGCGACGGAGCCGGTACTGAAGGTCTATGCGTGCCGTCCCGGAACAGCGGCGGGCATCGCCGGGGCGCTCAGCCAGGAGTTTGGCACGACGCCCGGGGTGCGGATCGTGCCGGATCAGCGGACGGCGCAGATCCTGGTGCTGGCCCCTCCCGGAATTCAGACGAAGATCGCCGGCCGGTTGGGCGAGGCCCAGCCGGGGACCGCCGTCCCGCGCGGCGTGCAGCCCGGCGAAGCCGCCGCGCCCGGCGGAAGGCAGACTCCGCCTGCCGGCATTCGCCCTTCGGACATTCAGTTGCACAACACGACGGCGGAGCAAGTGGAGGCATCGCTCGTAACGGCGCTAGGGGGCCGCTTGGTGCCGGTCAGCAGCGGGCACGCCGACGTCACGGCTTACCGCATGACGTTGAACGACCGCAGCGTGCTGGACCTATCCATCGACCGCCGGAGCCAGCGCGTTCACGTCGCGGGGACGGGGGCAGCGGCCGAGTCGTTGTTCCAACTGATCCGCACCCTGGACGGTTCCAAGCAGACGCCCGATCAGAGCACGCGGCTCGTGCCGCTGGCCATGACGCGGCCGGCCGACATCCAGCGGACCGTGGCGGCGATTCGCACCGGGAATGCCGTGCGGGAGCCGGCCGCGCCCCGCGCCGTGGCGATGGATGAGAAGGAGATGCCGCTGGCCGCGAGGCTCTTCCAGCCTGGCGCCAAGGCGGCCGACAAAGGGGAGAAAGAGGCGCCCGCCGGCACCGCCGTGAAGCCGGCGACCCAGCCCGCGCCCGGTGGCGCCGCCCCGAAAGGACCGCCGCCCGCCGAAAAACCCCCGGCCGGGACGGAAGAAGGAGGCGGTTTGGTCGGACCGGTGCAGATCGAGCTGCTCGAGGGCCTCGACGTGCTGATCATCCGCGGCCACCGCCGCGACGTGCAGCAGGTCACCGAGATCATCCAGCAGATCGAGAAGCTCAGCGCGGAGACCGAGCCCGCCATCGAGGTCCAGTTCCTCCAGCACGTCGACTGCCAGGCAATGTCCACGCTGATCAACCAGCTCTACACCCAGGTCTACCAGGCACGGCAGGGGAACGTGTACATGATCCCGTTGATGAAACCGAACGCGCTCCTGTTGGTGGGCCGGAAAGAGAACGTCGAGCGGGTGGTGCAACTGGTCAAGCGGCTGGATTTCCCCGTCGCCCCGGAGTCGCAGTTCCAGGTGGTCCGTCTGAAGCACGCAGCGGCGACCACGGCGCAGACGACCATTCAGGGGTTCTTCACCGACCGCGGCGGTCTGGGGCCGGTGGTTCGGGTCACGGCCGACGCCCGCTCCAATGCGCTCGTCGTGCAGGCCAGCCCGCGCGACATGGCGGAAGTGCTGTCGATGATCGCGCGGATCGACACGGCGGACACGGACGCGGTCAACGAGATCCGGCTGTTCCAGCTCAAACACACGCTGGCCGATACGTTGTCGCGGACGCTGGACACGGCGATCCGGGGCCAGGTCGCGGGGCTGGCGGGTGCCGCTGCCGGCCAGGCCGGCGCTGCGTTCCCCGGCGCCCCCGGTGCGCCCGGTGCCCCCACCGCCGCCGGGCGTGCCGCGGCCGACCAGCGCTCGGCGAAGCTGCAATTCGTCACCGTCGACCCGCAGGGCCAGCGCCGTCTCAGCTCGGGGATTCTCAGCGAGGTGCGGATCACGTCGGACGCCCGGGCCAACACGCTGCTGGTTTCGGCCCCGGCCGAGAGCATGCCCTTGATCGCGGCCCTGGTCCAGGAGCTGGACCAGCCGCCGGCGACGCAAGCGCAGATCAAGGTCTTCACCATCATCAATAGCGATGCGACCGCGTTGTCGACCATGCTGGAAGACCTTTTCGGGCAGCCGACGACCGGGGGGGCGGCCGGCCCGCAGCCGGCCCTCCAGACGGCGGCACAGCCGAGCGAGAGCTCCCTGGTGCAGCTCCGTTTCGCCGTCGACATCCGGACCAACAGCATCCTCGCGACCGGCACCGGCAGTGACTTGACGGTGGTGGAAGCGATCCTCCTGCGCCTCGACGCCGCCGACGTGCGGAACCGCAAGAACACGGTCGTCCGCCTCAAGAACGCCTACGCCCCCGAGGTGGCCACGGCCCTCAGCAACTTCCTCCGCACCGAGCGCGGCATCCCGCGGACCATCGCTCCGGGGCTCTTGAGCCCCTTCGAGCAGATCGAGCAGGAGGTCATCGTGGTGGCGGAGGAGGTGAGCAACGCCTTGATCATCAGCGCGACGCCGCGATTCTACGACGAGATCGTGAAGCTCGTCGAAGACCTGGACAAGCGGCCCGCGATGGTGATGATCCAGGTCCTCATCGCCGAGGTGGACCTCAGCGATTCCGACGAGTTCGGCGTGGAGCTCGGGCTCCAGGACTCGATCCTCTTCGACCGCAGCCTGCTGGGCGACATCGTCACCACCTCGCAGACCAGCTACAACTCCCTGGGGAATCCGACCGCCACGAATCAGATCATCCAGTCGGCCAGCAACACGCCGGGCTTCAACTTCAACAACACGCCGTTTGGCAACAGCGGGGCCGACAAGGCCCTCGCGGCGGCGAGCAGGGTGGGCTCGCAAGGGCTGTCGAATTTCGCCGTGGGCCGGTCCAACAGCCAACTGGGTTTCGGCGGGCTGGTGCTCTCGGCCTCCAGCGAGAGCGTGAGCGTCCTCTTGCGGGCCCTCAAGGAGAACAAGCGGCTGGAGGTCCTCAGCCGGCCTCAAATCCAGACCCTCGACAACCAGGCGGCCTACATCCAGGTGGGCCAGATCGTCCCCCAGATCCGCGGCGTCACGTTCAGCCAGTACGGCCAGACCAACAACGTGGAGTACGCCAACGTGGGCCTCATCCTCCAGGTCCGCCCGCGAATCACCCCGGACGGGATGGTCGTCATGGAGATCGACGCCCAAAAGTCGGAGGTCGGGCCCGAGGCCGAGGGAATCCCCATTTCCATCACCACCAACGGGCAGACCATCCGCTCGCCGCGCATCAACCAAACCTACGCGCAAACCACCGTCAGCGCGATGAGCGGCCAGACGATCCTGCTGGGCGGGCTTCTGAGCAAGCAGCGGTCGGACATCGAGCGCAAGGTGCCGCTGTTGGCCGACGTGCCCGTCCTGGGGACGCTGTTCCGCTACAACTTCACGTCGGTTCGACGGGTCGAGCTCGTGATCATCATGACGCCGCACATCATCAAGAGCCAGGAGGACGCGGATGCCCTGAAAAACGCCGAGGTCGCCCGCATGCACTGGTGCCTGAACGACGTGCTCCAGATGCACGGAGACGGCGGGCTTCGCGGCCGGCGCGACGATTGGACGGATGGCGAGACCAACGTCATCTACCCCGACCTGAAGCCGAGCGCCGACATGCTGCCGACCCCCGCTCCCCCGCAACCACGTCCGGAGCAAGGCTCCTCGCGGGCAGGATCGCCCGTCCGGAATGAGATGCCGCTCCACCCCGAGGCCAACGGGGCGCCGGCCGGACCCGGCGGCAGACCGAGTGCGAAGCCCAAAGCGGCGCCGCAACCCAGCGGGCAGGACCCGGCCGCCGCGCAGCGGCGCGGGCTGTGGCCCTTCAAGTTCCCCGGCCAACAAGCCAGGGGCCCCGACCGCGTGGAGCAGGCCGCCTACGAGCCGCAGGCAGAGCCAGCGGCGGATTACCAGGCCGGCCCCGCGCTGGGCAGCCCACGATCTTACGGGTCATTTGAGCCGGAGATGGAACCGCTCCCGGCCGACC
Organism: uncultured Planctomycetaceae bacterium; assembly: GCA_964354135.1. GTDB lineage: Bacteria > Planctomycetota > Planctomycetia > Pirellulales > Thermoguttaceae > CAYGZA01. The sequence continues at coordinate 16,521 of CAYGZA010000020.1, read as the reverse complement.
GAGCGCAAATGGGTAACCCCTTGCGGGAAGAGTAGCAGAACCGAGGAATCGTACCCTCTGCGACGCACACGCAATTCGAGAGGATTGGCATGGGACATTGCATCCGACGCTTCCCTTGGTGCTGTACACTGGGCTTCTTGCCGCTGGCCCTGGGCTGTTCGTCGCTCGGTCTGAGCAAGGCTATCCCCGTACCAGGCCGCGGGGACAAACCGGAGCAGCCCAACAGCGTCGTTGCCGTATGGACGGACACGGTCCTGCAACAGTCGGACCGGCCTGCGACCCGGGGCTTCGGCGGCCGGTTGATGTTCTACGGCGCCGGCGGTCAAAAGCCCGTCTGCGTGGAGGGCGCCCTGGTCGTGTACGCCTTCGACGAAGAAGGGCGCTCGCCGGCCAACGTCAAGCCGGACAGGAAATACGCCTTCACTCCCGACCAGCTTGTCAAGCACCACAGCAAGTCGAGCATCGGCCATTCCTACAGCATTTGGCTCCCGTGGGACGAAGCGGGGTCGCCGCAGAAGGAGATCAGCCTGATTGTCCGCTTCATTCCGACCCGGGGTCGCCCGGTGGTGGGCGAGCCGACGCGGCACGTCCTGCCCGGCCCGCCGCCGCTGCGGAGCGAGGATGAGAAGCTGGCGCAACAAGAGAGATCAGGGCGGGACGACGCGGGGGCGATCCGGCAGGTTTCTTACGAGACTCCGGCGACGGCAGACCCTGCCGCGGCGGGCATCTCCCGGCGCCAGGGAATAAGGATGGTCACGACGACAATCCCCATCCCTTCAGAATTCGGCCGGCTCGCGCCCGTCGCCTCGCCGCGACCCTCGGCCAACCGCGGGTCGGCGCTGCCGGGGGCGATTACGCCTTCGGAGCCGCCGGGGCTTTCGGCGGGGTGGGAGCCGGGGAACCCGGCGGCGCCGAAGGCTTCTTCTGCGGAGCCGGCTTCTCTTCCGGCGGGGACTGCCCTGCGGAATCCCCCGCCGGCCGGACGATCAGGTCGTTCTGCACCTTCGCGACCCCGGGCTCTAGGCGAACCAATTGCTCCGCCAGCGCGCGATCGTGGGCCGTCGCGACCACACCCCGCAATATCGCCGTGTCGCCCCGAACCGAGACTTCCAGGGGCGCCAGGGAGCGGATTCGACCCGACTGCGTCAACAGCGCCATCAGCTTCGAGCTGACCTGAGCCTGCGCCGGGGCCGCGGCCTCGAAGCCGAGCGCAATCCGCGTGCCGACTTGTTCCGATCCTTGAGTCCCCCGGTTGCCGCCCCAGCCGGACTGCCCTCCGCGCCCGGTGTTTCCGCCGCGATTGCTGCGCGACTGAGACTGCCCGGTCCGCGAGTTAGGGTTCCACGTGCCCTGGCTGCTCCACGAGCCCTGGCTATTGGAGTAACTCTGGCTGCCGGAGCGATTCATGCCCAGTGCGTTTCCCAGATCGCGGGTATCGGCGCCGACGAAGCCGCCGGAACTGCGGCCTTGCGTGCCGCCCATGCCCATGCCGCCCATTCCCATGCTGGAGCCCATGCCGCCCATGCCCATGCTGGAGCCCATGCCGCCCATCCCCATGCTGGAGCCCATGCCCATACTGCCCATCCCCATGCTGGAGCCCATACCGCCCGTCGACCCGAAGCCCCTCCCCAAACCTGCGCCCGTCGAAGAACTCCGGCCGGTGGGGCTCATCGAACTGCCAAGGGTCCGACTGCCGAACATCCCCGAACTGGAGGTGCGGGAACTCACTTGGCCCCAGGCCTCGGCCGCGAGGCCCAGCCCGAGCGACAACGCCATCAGCAACGCCGCGATTCGAGTCTTCATCGGTTCGTTCCTATGCGAATGAGCAAGGACCCCGGATCACCTTATGGTAGCCGATAGTCCCCCGCAAGCCAACTCCACCACCCTTCTCTGGGGTGGCCTATTTGCCGGTTCGGGCCTTGGGGCCGACGACCTCGAGCCGTCGAACGACCTCGGCCGCTGACTCTCCATATCCTATAAACACGAAACGGCGGGATTCGGACCCGGTGACCTCGATGTGAATTTCGAGGTGATCGGGCGGGAGACAGCCTGGCACCCGATCAGCCCACTCGATCAGGGTAACGGCATCCCGCTCGAAGTACTCCTCTGGGCCCAATTCGAGGAATTCGCTCGGGCCCCGAAGGCGGTAGGCGTCCAGATGATAGATCGTCCGCCGGCCGTAATGCTCCTGGGCCAGCACAAACGTAGGGCTGACCACCTCTCGCCGGTCGATTCCGCAGGCCTCGGCGATTGCCTGGACGAGCCGGGTTTTGCCGGCCCCCAGGGTGCCGCAGAGCCCGATCACGGCCCGCCGGGGCAGCACCTCCGCCAGCGCGGCTCCCAGGGCGAAGGTCTCGTCCTCGTTTCGGGCTTCGCAGGTCCAGCGGTGCATCAGTCGAACCGGTGCTCGAATCCTCGCGGCATCAAGGGGGCCCGCGCGCCGGAGTCGTCCACCTGCCACAGGCCGGGCCCGGCCGTGAACTGGCCGATCCTCCTCAGCGGCACTTCGAGCGGCTGCTCGGCCAGCATCCGCTCGGCCTCCTCGGGCGGCACCGCGAGAATCAACTCGAAATCCTCTCCGTCTCCCAGGGCGTGGTCCAACGCGGAGGAGCCGTCGGCCAGTTGCGCCGCCAATCGCCGGGCATCCTCGGCCACGGGCACGGAGGGCAGGTGAACGGCTGCCCCACAGCGGCTTTCCTCCGCCAGATGCCAGAGGTCGATCGACAGCCCGTCGCTCACGTCGATCCCCGCGTGCAGCCGATAGCGCTCGGCCAGCAGGAGGGCCTCGTTGACGCGGGGCTCGAAATCCAGGTGCCGACCCAGGATGCTCCCGCCAAACGAGCCGGTAACCACGATCCAATCGCCGGGTCGAGCCCCGCCGCGGCAGAGCGGGCCGTGGGGCGGCACGCTTCCGAGCAGGGTCACGCTGATCGCCAGCGGGCCGTCCCAACTATTGGTGTCGCCGCCGGCGATCGCGAGTCCATAGCGCTCTGCCAGCGGGAGCAAGCCTTCGTACAGCGCCACGGCGAGGTCCATTCCGCCGGAGCGCGGCAAGGCCAGCGAGATCACGCCGGCCATCGGGCGGCTTGCCATGGCCGCCAGGTCACTGAGATTGGCCGCCAGGGCCTTGCGTCCCACCCGGCGTGGATTCACCTGCGAGAGCTCAAAATCGACGTGGTCGGCCAACAAGTCCGTGGTCAGCACGCACTCCTCCGCGCCGGCCAAGCGCAGAACGGCCGCATCGTCGCCCGGCCCCAGGCGGACCAGGGGATGCGGAGGTATCCGTCGGCGGAGATAGGCAATCCAGTCCGATTCCATCGGCAGCCGCAACCGGTCAGGAGAAAGAACATGACCGCGGAGGCGCGGAGGACACAGCACGGAGGACACAGAGAGGATTATAGAGGAGGACGGGCGGCGAGCTGAAGGTGGGTTGCCGGTTCAGCGACCGCCGTGAGCCTCACTCGCCCCTCGCCCCGCGTCTCTCGCCCCTTTGGTTCCCGTCGATTATCGCCGCTGGGGCGAAACCGCGGCGACCGGGAAGAATCCGTAGAGGGTTTCGCTGCCCCGGAGGATGTAGAACTTGACCGGGCTGGAGCGGGCGGTCTCCAGGTTGTCGAGGATCCACTGGACGTTTTCCAGGGAGATCGTCTCCCGGTCGAGGATCCCCACGAGCACGTCGCCGCGGCGGATTCCCTGCTCGGCGGCAGGGCTTTGCGGCCGCACCGCGGTCACCGACAGCCCGCCGCGGTACTCGGTCTGGAATCGCTGCCGGAACTCCGGGACCGGAATGACCTTCAAGTCCAAGCCCAGGATCTCCCAGACGGGGCCGCCGGCCGGTTTGGCGCGGGCGGGAGGCTCGGCCATCGCCAGGCTCAAGCTCACGCTTTCTTCGCTGCGCAGGACCGACACGGCGATCTGCTCGCCGGCGCTCATCTCGACCACGGCCCGGTAGAAATCCAGCGGACGCTCGACCTTCACCTCGCCGACGGCCGTGACCACGTCCCCGGGCTTCAAGCCGGCGGCCTCGGCGGGGCTCTTCTTCTCGACCGAGTCCACCACCAGCCCTTTTCCCTTTTCGGGGGCCGCCTTCTTGAACGTGACGCCGTGCCAGCCCTTGCGGGCGCCGACGGCCGATATGAGCTCCGCCGCCACCTCCGCCGCCTTATCCACGGGAATGGCGAAGCCAATGCCCTGGGCCCCGGCCCGCACCGCGACGTTGATGCCGATCATCTCGCCGTCGATGTTCAGGAGCGGTCCCCCGGAGTTCCCCGGGTTGATGCTGGCGCTGGTCTGGATGAGGTCCTCGTAGTACTGGGCGTCGCTGACTTGAACCGGCCGGTGCAGGGCGCTGACGATTCCATCCGTCACCGTGTTGTCGTAGCCGAAGGCGTTCCCCACGGCGATCACCGGCTCCCCGGGCATCAGGTCGGAGGAGGTGCCGATGGCGATCACCGGAAGGCGCTGGGTCCCGTTGAGCTTGATGACGGCCAGGTCGGTCTCCGGATCCCGGGCCAAGAGCTTGGCCGTGTGGCGGGCGCCGTCGGCCAGCGTGACCTGGATCTCGCGGACGCCGTCGACCACGTGGTGGTTCGTGAGCACGTAGCCCCGCGGGTCGATGACCACCCCGGTTCCCATGCCGTTGACGCGGCGGCCGGCATCGAGATGGTTGAATTGGCTCCCGGAGGAGGTGGAAGCCGCGACGGTCTTCTCACCGCGGATATTGACCACCGCGCCCGAGGCGCGCTTGTAGGCCTTGACGATCGCGGTCTCGCGGAGTTCCGAGCCGGAGGTCGGCGTTCCGAGGCTCGCGAGTCCCGCGACCGCGGCGAGAATCACCAGGACGACAAAGCGGCGAGACAACGCAGGGCGAGCGGATCGGTCGGCCATGGGACTCTGCAAGGTGCGGGGCTGGGAACGAGAATGGTCTGGCTTCCGCGTCACCCGCCCTGCGACACGAAGTCACCGTGTCCGTGCGTACGGGATGACACCCATAATCCATCGGTTAGCCCTTGCGCAGCCCTTGACCAGTGGGGTTGCAGGCGGAATAGACTACCCAAACCTCCGCGAAGCGATGGAATGGGGAATGCCTGTGAAGATGGAGAATCCCGCGGCCCGGCCCGAGAAGGCCGACGCTACCGGACGTCCTGCGGCTGCTGGAGTCGAGCATCCACGGGGGCCGGAATCTTCGCGGGCTGGCTGGAAGGCGATTTTGTCAGCTCGCTGGGGGTGCTGACGGGCCTGAATATCCACCCGGGAGTCCCGGAGAGCTTCTGCGCCGGCTTCGGGGCCGCGGGCCGCCAGCCGTCGCCCGACTTAGGCGGTGAAGAAGGGGACAATTCCGGCAGGGGAGCGGGGATCGGCTCGGGCGGAGAAGCGGTGTCGGGTGCTTGGGCCGGCCCCGAGGGGGCGGGGAGAGCGCCTGCGGGCGTCGGCACATCGCATGATGGGGAGAACACGGGCCGCTTCGGCACCGGATGGAAGCGCGGGAACGGCGATTCTGGCTCTCTGGGAGGAGAAGGCGGCCCGCCGCGCAGCAGTCCGGCCAGTTTTCCCCCGTGGCGGCAACGGGAACACCCCCGCCCGCAGCCAGCGGCGCCGCCTTCGGCGCACGCGGAGCACTCCTTCGCGGGTCCGCAGCCCTGATCGGGCGCGGCCGTCCTCCACGGAACACGGTTGACCTCAAGGGACAAGCCGCCCCGCACGAACAGCCCATGCCCGGTCCAGCAACAACACCCCAGACAGGGTAACAAGAGCCCGCCGGCCAGAAGCACGCCAGCCACTACCCGCATTCTCGTGCCAGGCATGATTCCCCCATGGGAAAAGAGCGATCGGCTCACGAGGGACGGGGCGATCCCTGCCCGGAGCCGGAGAGACTCGTCCTATGGGTAGAATCGGCTGGATGCAGGCGGAAAATTAGGAATAATCGTTATCTCTTGTCCAAACTGCCCGCTTTGGCATCCTCCGACTTGTCGATTTCCCGGCCAGGTTCCTTCACCGCCTCTGCCGGAGGCCCCAGGAGCTTCTCCAGCTCCCTTCCCAGGGCCCGGCCGCGAACGTTTTCCGAGACCACGTTGCCGTCCTTTCCCACCAGGATCAGCTCCGGAATCGGGATGACCCCGTACTTGGTGCCCATCGTCTGGTCCTTGTCGACGCGTTCGAGGGCCCGGTCGTACAGCACCGTCCACGGAAACCGGTTCTCGGCGAGGAACGACTCGAGCTGGTCCTTCTCCTCGTCGACGCTGATCGCGACCACGTCGAATCCCTTGGTGTGGTAGGCGTCGTAATACCTCTTGATGCCCGCAATCTCTGCCCGGCAGGGGCGGCACCAGGTTGCCCAAAACAACACCAGCACGACGCTGCCGCGGTGCTTGGCCCAGACCAGCGGCTTGCCGTCGACCGTGGCGCCCTCCAACTCCATAGGCTTGCCGACCAGCGCCAGCCGGCGGGCCGCGCCCTGGAACTTGGCCCCCAGTCGGGCCAGCCGCTTGTCCTCGCTGGCGGAAAAGACCTTTCCGAAATCCTCGTAGGCGGCCGCGGCCAACCCGGTCCGGTCCACGTTCTCGGCAGCCATGGCCGCATTGATCGCCAAGTCGGCGTCCGAATCCTGAAGGGGCCCTTGAGACATGTGCTTCTTGATTTCTTCCAGGGCCTTCTTGAATTCGGCCGCGTCGGTCGGGCCGACCCGCATCAATCGGGCCTGGAGCGCGACCCCTCGGACGAACCGCGCCAACTTCGGCCACCCGGCCTTCTGCAATTCCGCCGGAAGGGCCTCGAGCTTCGAGAACGCCTCCTTGTCGCCCAGCCCGTCCAGCATCCCGAGGACTTCGACCTTGACGTTGACGGCGAAGGCTGCCTGCTCGTTTTTCGGCTTTGCGGCGAGGATCTTGTCGGCCGCCTTGAGCGCCGCCCCGGCCACCTTCCGGCTGAACTCCGAGACGGTCTTCTCGTCGCGGGCCGGCGGTTCCATCCGGCCGATTCTCTCCAGGTACTTGACCAGCTCCTCCGGCGTGCCGTCGGGGACGGCGAAGGGGTCGGGCTTTCCCTCCGTCTTGCCCTGGGCGGGCAAGGCTTTGGCCGGCGCACTTTTCGCCTCGCCCTTGTCGGCGTCGGCTGGGGCTTTTTCAGCGGACGGGGCCTTGGGCGGCTCGACCGCTTCGGGCGCGTCTTGGGCCGACCACGCGATGGGCGCCCCCGCGGCCAAAACGGTGCAGGCGATCATGCCCACCACGAGCCGGCCCAGCCGGCGGCCCGGTTTCTTCGACAGTCTCATCAGGTTCCCTTTCTGCACGGGATATACGGATTTCTCAATCGTACCATGTTTCGTCCGGCGGGCGGCAAAGCGAACCCCCACATAAAGCGGCAGTCGGGCACCCGCCTCCAAGTGGGGTTTCTCGATCTCGGGAGGGCGAGGCTCCTGCCGAGCCGCCCGGAGGCCGCGAGTCGGGCGTTCTTGCCCGGCGCGGCGGTCTCGGCGCGCTACTGCTGGTGGGCGCGGCGGATCATCTCCCACGCTTCCTCGGGAGTCTCGGCGTAGCGGAACAAGTCCAGGTCTTCGTCGTCGATCGTTCCTTCGTCGGCGAGGAACTGGAAGTCGATCACCCGCTCCCAATACTCGCGGCCGAACATGATGATGGGGATGTCCTGCATGCGCTGGCATTGACGCAGCGTAAGGGTCTCGAACAGCTCGTCGAGCGTGCCGAAGCCGCCGGGAAAGACCACCAACGCTTTCGCCCGCAACAGGAAGTGAAACTTCCGAATGGCGAAATAGCGGAACTGGAAGCAGAGTTCGGGGGTGATGTACGGGTTGGGCCGCTGCTCTCTGGGGAGGCGGATGTTCAGACCGACGGACTTGGCGTGGACGTCGTAGGCCCCGCGGTTGGCCGCCTCCATGATCCCCGGTCCGCCGCCGGTCACGACGACGTAGGTCCGCTTCCGCCCCTGCTGGCAGCACGAGGAGACCAGGGCGGCAAAGCGCCGGGCAACGTCGTAGTAGCGGCTCTTGGCGGCTATCCGCTCGGCATGGGCCAGTGCCCGTTGGCGGCGAGGATCGTTGGGCGTGTCGGCCAGCCTCGCCCGGGCAAGCTCCAATTCTCTGGCTGCCGCCGCGGGCTCGGGAATCCGCGTGCTGCCGAAAACGACGATCGTGGAGACGATGCGCTGATCCTCAAACGTCAGCTCGGGCTTGAGCAACTCCAGCTCGATGCGCGAGGCTCGCATCTTGGGGGCCAGTAGAAAGTCCGCGTCCTGATACGCCAGGCGATAGCTCGGCGAATGGAGGATCTTCTCCAGGTTCTCTTGTCGTTCCTGTTCCTCGTTCATCGGCGTCAACTCCCTCAAAGGGTACGTATCAGGATCGGCCACTGCCGGGCGAGCGGTTCCCAGGCGAGGATCCACGCCAGGGCAACCGCCGTCAAGATGAGTCCAAAAAAGACGCGGCGGGCCTGTTGCCGGCTGCGCCCCACCAGTCCCACGATCGCGTGGAGCAGGGCGCCCACCAATCCGAGCGCCACGGCTGCCTGCCAGCCCAGGAACAGCCCGACGCACGCCGGCCCCCAAAGGAGGCTGCGTTGGCTTCGGGGCCGCACGGTGTACCAGAGAGCCAGGCCGAGCCCCAGCCCGGCGACCAGCCCGGCGGCGCCTTCGGCCAACCCCGCCCAGGGCGCGGTCCACGCGGCGTGAAGGGGAACCGGACGAAGCTGCGGCCACGCAAGCGGCGCCAAGAGGCCGACCACCAGGGCCGGCGCCGTCAGCCGCGCCGGCGGGCGGTGGCCGTCGTATTCGATGAGCCCGGCCGACAGCAGCGTGCAAAGCAGGAGAAGATGATAGGCCACGACCGCCCACACTTCGCCCCAATATAGCGGACGGAGAAGCCACCCCGTGTCCACGGGAATCCCCCGGTCGGGCAGGTTCATTCCCGCCGAGAAGCCCTCCGCCCATCCGACCGCCAAGAACATCCCCGCCGCGATCGCCTCGACCAGCGGATAGCGGAACGAGATCCGCGCCCGGCAATCGCGGCACCGCCCTCCGAGGAAGAACCATCCGAGAACGGGGACGTTGTCGTGAGGGCGAATCGGCCTCTTGCACGCCGGGCAGTGGGAGCCGGGCCGGATCAGGCTCATCCCCAGCGGCAGCCGGTAGACGACCACGTTCAAGAAGCTCCCCACCGCCCCACCCAGGGCGAAGAGCCAAACGGCCAGGATGAACGTTACCGTGTTGGGCGACATGGTTTAGCCGCCGCACTTGCGCGGCGTGTTGTCTGCTTCATTCCCTCGGCATCTCAAATGACACCGTGGAGCGGCCCACCGGTGACGGCCAGGGCGTCGACCCGCCGCGTCACTTCCGGGTCCTCGACCAGCGGGGGCGCGTGGTGCGGCTTCTGGCGGGCATCGATGACCAACGACCCGTGGCAGCCCCAGTGCTTCTGTGCGGTAAACGAGTCGATTCCATAAACGTCGGCTGCCGGATTGCTCCGCGTGAAGGTGACCCAGAGGAAGTTGTTGAGCGTGCGGGCGGTGAACTCGCTGTCGTCGGCGATCACGATCAAGGGAAAGCCGTTGATCGCGTCCTGCCGGGTGTAGGCCGCCGAGAACCGCTCGACGGCGGCGTCGCGGCCGGGGGAGTCCGCCCGGTACGGCGGCCCCTTCACGACGAGAACGCCGGGCAGCAACACCCGCGGGTGGTCGAAGCCCAGGCCGGCGGGCATCTTGATGCGGGTATCCATCGCCACCGGCAGGGTCCGCCGCGCCGGACCGCACGCCGCGATGATCGCCTTCGACCCCTGGTTCAGCCCGTCGCCGCTGTAGTCCAGCGTGTCGATCGTGGTGCAGGTCTGGAAGTGCAGGTCGCGGGACCAATCGACCCGCTCCAGCACGTGCCGCAAGAAGTCGGGGACGTGGTTGGCGTCCAGCTCCGGGTTGTCCTCGCCGGCGACGATCACCAGGTACTTGGCCAACGACAACTGCCCGTGGCCCAGCAGGGCGTTGGCCAGCGTGAGCAGCTCCATGGGCCGGCGGCGCTCGTCGTAGGGCGTGTAGCGCTCGCTGCCGATCGCCAAGAGCAACGGGTGTACGCCCGCGGCGTCGACCGCGTGGACCGCCCGGACCCCGGGAATTGCCCGGGGGATCACCGGCCCGGCGATTTCGTGGATCAGGCGTGCGAACATGGCGTCTTCCTGCGGCGGCCGCCCCACGACCGTGAACGGCCAGATGGGCCGCGGGCGATGATAGACCCGCTGGACCCGCATCACCGGGAAATCGTGCTTGAGGCTGTAATACCCGAGGTGATCTCCGAAAGGTCCCTCGGGCAGGAGCCGTTTCGGCTCGATGTAGCCGGTGACGGCGAAGTCGGCCTCGGCGGAGACGGGAAGCTGGTCGGCCAGAGAGACCATCGGGACGCGGCGCCGCCCCAGGACGCCGGCAAACGATAGCTCGCTCATCCCTTCCGGCATGGGCATGACCGCGGCTACGGTCATCGCGGGCGGACCGCCGACGAAAACATTGATCCGGAATTTCTCCTTTCGGCGGATCGCCGCCGCGTGGTGCGCCCCGATCCCGCGGTGGATTTGATAGTGGATGCCCACCTGATGCCCCGGCTCGTATTGTCCGCCGGAGATCTGCACCCGGTACATTCCCAGGTTGGAGCGGGCAAAGCCGGGGGCATCGGGGTCCTCGGAGTAGACCTGCGGGAGCGTGATGTAGGCCCCGCCGTCGTGCGGCCAGGACTTCAGTTGCGGCAACTGGTCGATCGAGGTCTCGTGGGCCAACACCGGCCCCCGGCGGACGCGCTTCGGCCGGGCGCACCAGGCGGTCGACGAGGCCCGCCAGTAGAGCCGCGGCCGGCGCAACAGATCGCTCGGGTCAACCGCCAGCCGCACCAGCCGCTCCAACAGGTGCAGCGAGTCGCGGAAGATGTAGCGCAGCCGCTCCATGGTCCCGAACAGGTTGCTCACCATGGGGAAGCGGCAGCCCTGGACGCTGGCGTAGTAGATCGCCGGCCCGCCCGCCGCAAACACCCGGCGCTGGATCTCCGCCGCCTCGAGGTGGGGATCGATGGGCTGCTCGATCCGCACCAATTGCCGCGTCGCTTCCAGGTCCTCGACGCACTCTCGCAGGGTTCGGTATCCCATGGGCCGGCATCATTTCTGGGTCTTGGGCGGCCTGCGGTCGAGCGCCTTCTCCATCCGCTTCCGCAAATGGGGGAACCGGGTGGCGGGCATGCGCACCGAGCGGTTGGTCTTCCGGGAGCAGTGCTTGTGCTTGGTCATCTTTCACAACGGGCCGTCAGTCTTTATTGTAATCCATGGGGCTCCTTCCGCGAACGGCGGTCTACTGCCGCCACGGGGGGGCAGGGGGCGATGGCCCGTCGTGTTGGAGGGCGTCGGACGGTCGCCGTGGCATGGTGGTGCAGGTTATCCTGTTAGAGTTCGTTAGCCGTCGGAATGAAACTCATGGCCGCCAAATCACCTTGGATCGTTGAGACTACCGAGAGGACCTTCGAGCAGGACGTCGTCGAGCGTTCCCGGGAAGTGCCGGTGGTGGTCGATTTCTGGGCCGCGTGGTGCCAGCCCTGCCGGATGCTGGGGCCGATCCTGGAGCGGCTGGCCGAGGAGTTTCAAGGAAACTTCGTGCTCGTGAAGGCCAATACGGAAGAGATGCCGTCGGTGGCGGCGGCCTTGGGCGTCCAGGCGATTCCCGCCGTCTTCGGCCTGCGCGAGGGCAAGGTCGTGGACCAATTCGTGGGCGTGATGTCGGAGTCGCAGATCCGCTCTTGGCTCCAGCGGGTCCTGCCCAGCCCGGCGGAGAACCTCGCTGCGCAGGCCAAGGCCCTGGAAGCGGTCGACCCGCAAGGGGCGGAAGCGAAATACCGCGAGGCGATCGGGCTGTCGCCCAATCAACTGGCGGCCCAGATCGGCCTGGCCCGGATGCTCTTGGCGCGGGGCGAGCTGGAGGAGAGCCGGCGGATGCTGGAAGACCTGGCGGTCGCCGGGGCGCTGGATGCCGAAGGTGAGCGGCTTTACGCCGAGACCGTCATCCGCGAATACGGCCGGCAGTGCGGCACCGTGGAAGCGTGCCGCACCGCCGCAGACGCCGATCCCGCCCACATCGAGCTACAACTGAAACTCGCCCGGGCCTTGGCCGCGGCGGGCCAACACGAAGAGGCGATGGAGATCTGCCTGGCCGTGGTGCAGAAAGACCGCAAGGGACTCGGCGAAGCGGCACGAGGCCTCATGGTCCATCTCTTCCACCTTCTCGGCCCCGACAGCGAACTGGCCGGCGTCTACCGCCGCAAGCTGGCGATGGCGCTCTATTGAGCATGGTGGGCTGCTATAATGTAGCGGAGATAATCAGACCCTCGGCAAGGAGGGAGTTCCAGCGGCGTCTTGCTCTCTTGCGGCTCGCCCGAGAGGACGAATCCTATGAGCACAATCGCTCATCTGACGCTTTCCGAGTACGACCGTATGATCGAGTGCGGTGTGTTCGATCATGGCGCCAGGCGGCGTCTTGAGTTCATTCGCGGGGAGATTCGCGACATGGCCCCCATTGGTTCTGAGCACGAAGAGGCGCTGGATCGCCTCGTGGCATGGAGTTTCCGGGGCGTTTCGGAGGAAGATATCCGGGTTCGCGTGCAGGAATCGATCGGCCTTCCGAGTCTCGAGAGCGCCCCGGAGCCGGACCTCGCCTGGGTCGTCGAGCGCGACTATTCCAGGGGCAGGCCCACCGCGGCTGGCGTGCTGCTGGTAGTCGAGGTCGCCGAAAGCAGCCTGGCATACGACCGCGGCGAAAAGGCCGACCTGTACGCAGAAGCGGGCCTCGCCGACTATTGGGTCATCAGCCTGCCCGCCCGCTCTATCGAAGTCCGCCGCGATCCCCAGGGCGGCCGCTACCGCTCGCTGCAAGTCTATAGCAGCCACGACGAGCTGCGGCCATTGGCCGCACCCGGCGCGGTCCTGCGGTCGTCCATGCTCTGGCGGGAATGAATGACTGCCGTCCGCCGACGGTCTCTTGTCCCCTCCTCTCAACCCCGGTAGACTGAGTAGTTTGGGATGCTCTCAAACTACTTGCCTGGGCAGTGCATGAGCGGGACGATCCAGGAAGCGGCCGCGGTCGCGGACGAAACGATCCGCATCCGCGGGGCCCGCGTCCACAACCTCCAGAACCTCGACGTCGACATCCCGCGCAACCGCCTGGTGGTCGTCACCGGGCCGAGCGGATCGGGGAAAAGCTCGCTGGCCTTCGACACCCTCTACGCCGAAGGGCAGCGGCAGTACATCGAGAGCCTCTCGGTCTACGCCCGGCAGTTCCTGCGGCAGTTGGAGCGGCCCGACGTGGACCTGATCGAGGGCCTCCAGCCGACGGTCTCCATCGATCAGCGGGCCGGCGCCCGCAACCCTCGCAGCACGGTCGCCACGGTCACCGAAATCTACGACTACCTGCGGCTCCTCTTTGCCCGGCTGGGCCAGCCGAACTGTTACGGTTGCGGTCGGCCGATCCGCCAGCAGTCGCCGGAGCAGATCGTGGACGCCATCATGGCGATGCCCGAAGGGACCAAGGTGATGATCCTCGCGCCGATGGTCCGCGGGCGGAAAGGCGAACACCGCGAGGTGCTGGCCGCGATCCGCAAGGCCGGATTGCTCCGCGCCCGCATCGACGGCGAAACAGTGGACGCGGAGAACCCGCCGCAACTGGTCCACCAGAAAACGCACCACAGCGAGGCAGTGGTGGACCGGATCGTGGTCCGCCCGGGGGTCCGCTCGCGGCTGGCCGAGTCGATCCGGCTAGCCGTCAGGCACGGCGACGGCCTGGTGCTGGCCAGCTACGAGGAGCGCTCTGCGCCGCGCGAAGCCGTCTGGCGCGACCGCCTCTTCAGCACGCAATACGCCTGTCCCGACTGCGAGATCAGCTACGAGGAGCTGGAGCCGCGGACCTTCAGCTTCAACAGTCCGTACGGGGTCTGCCCGACGTGCGAGGGTCTTGGGGTCCGCGAGGAATTCGACCCGGAGCTGGTCGTGCCGGATGGGAGCCGCTCGCTGGCCCATGGCGCGATCGCCCCGTGGAGAAGCGCGGCGGCGATGCGAAGAGCCAGGAAGCTGCTGCGGGAATTCCTCGCCGCGGCCGGGATCCGCTGGAACGCGCCCCTGGAATCGCAGAAACCCAAGGTGCTCGAAGCCCTGTTGCGGGGCAACGGCAAGCAGTTCCCCGGCGTTCTGGCCCTGCTGGAAAGGGAGTATGCGGCCGCCGCCGACGAATCGCTCCGCCAGTGGCTGGAGCGGTTCCGCGGGCAGGTGCCCTGCCCCGATTGCGGCGGCGCGCGGTTGCGGCCCGAGGCCCGCTCGGTCCGGGTCGGCGGGAAGGCGATCCACGAGATCACCGCCCTTTCGGTCACCGGGGCGAGGGATTTCTTCGCCCGATTGTCGTTCGACGCCGAGCAGAAGCCGGTCGCCGAGCCGATCGTGGCGGAAGTCGTCTCGCGGCTCGATTTTCTCGACCAGCTCGGGCTGGAGTACCTCACCCTGGACCGCCCCGCCGATACGCTCAGCGGCGGCGAGCTGCAGCGGGTGCGGCTGGTCAGCGGGTTGGGTTCCGGCCTGGTGGGCGTGTGCTACGTGCTCGACGAGCCCTCGATCGGGCTGCACTCCCGCGACAATCAGCGGCTCATCGACGCCGTGCGCGGGTTGCAGTCCCGCGGCAATACGGTGCTCGTGGTCGAGCACGACGAGACGATGATGCGCCAAGCCGACTGGCTCATGGACCTGGGCCCGGGGGCGGGCCGGCACGGCGGGCGGATCGTGGCCCAAGGCACACCGGCCGAGGTGGCCGCTCACCCGACCTCGCGCACCGGCCGCTATCTCCGCGGAGACCTCGCCATTCCGTTGCCGCAGCACCGCCGGCCGACCGCGAAGGGTCGCACCATTACGCTCGAAGGGATTACGACCAACAATCTCAAGAACGTCACCGTCCAATTCCCGCTCGCGGTGTTCGCGTGCGTCACGGGAGTGAGCGGCTCGGGAAAGAGTTCGCTCTTGAACGAGACGCTGGCCCGGGCGTTGGTCCGGCGGCTGGGCGGGGTCGCTCCCAAGCCCGGACCGCACGCGAGCCTCCGCGGAGCCAACCGCATCGACAAGGTGGTGCAGATCGACCAGTCTCCGATCGGCCGCAGCCCGCGGAGCAATGCGGCCACCTACACCGGCGTCTTCGACGAGATCCGCAAGGTGTTCACCAACACCCGCGATGCCCGGCGTCTGGGCTACAAGGCGGGCCGCTTCAGCTTCAACGTCAAGGGGGGCCGGTGCGAGGTCTGCCAGGGCCAGGGGCTCCAGAGGATCGAAATGAACTTCCTGCCCGACCTGTACCTCACCTGCCCGGGCTGCGACGGGAAACGCTTCAACCCGCAGACGCTCGAAATACGCTATCGCGACAAGTCGATCGCCAACGTATTGGACATGCGGGTGGACGATGCCGCCGCGTTCTTCGAGAACTTCCCGGCCATCACCCGGCTCCTCGGCGGCCTTCAGGAAGTGGGCCTGGGATACCTGACCCTGGGGCAATCGTCGATCACGCTCTCCGGCGGCGAGGCGCAGCGCGTGAAGCTGGCCGCCGAGCTGAGCCGCGTCGAGACCGGCAACACGCTCTACATCCTCGACGAGCCGACCACCGGGCTGCACTTCGACGACGTGAAGAAGCTCCTGGACGTGCTGGGACGGCTGGTCGACCGGGGAAACACGGTGATCGTGATCGAGCACAACCTGGAGGTCATCAAGTCCGCCGACTGGATCATCGACCTGGGTCCGGAAGGGGGCGAGCGCGGCGGCTACGTGGTCGCGACCGGCACTCCCGAGGAGATCGCCGCCCTGGAAGATAGCCACACGGGGCGGTTCCTGCGCTCGGCGCTTGAGCGGCGTTAGCACGGGTGCCACGCGCGGGTGCCATGCCCACGTCTCCGTGGGCATGTGTGTCACGCTAGCGAGCATGGCCACGAAGACGTGGCCATGCCACCCGGCCAAGGGAGAACGGCTTTGTCTTTGCCCCGGAGGGGCACGTGAGAATAGCCCAGCGATTCATCGCTGGGTCGTGGAGGCCAGTTGTCTCTGCCAGTCCCGGAGGGACGATTGAAATACGAGCGAGAGTCATCTTTCAGTCGTCCCTCCGGGACTGCGCGCGGTTGTTCGACCCTGGTCCCAGCGATGAATCGCTGGGCTACGGTCAAACGTCCCTCCGGGACGGACGAACCGCACCTCGCCCTCCAATTCCTTTCAGAACTTATGAGCAGGCGCGCTAGTACTACAACGCTGAGTTATGCTGAGTTACCGAGAACGTTAACTTGGGAAAGCCGCTTTGCTTCCTAGATTTCCTATTTTGAACTCCCAGCCTCCCTATTCTGACATCTGGCACGACTTGGCGCTGTAATACTAGGCTCCCCTGCTTTCCCCACACGAGGGAGCCGGAGAACATCCGAAGACCCTCTCGCCTCGTAAGCGTCCGTCTGATCCATACTTGCCGGCCCTGGTAAGCTGAGGACATTCAC
>CAYGZA010000019.1:0-36589 GCA_964354135.1 uncultured Planctomycetaceae bacterium | reverse complement strand
CGCTCCGCGTGGGGGTCAATTGCGGGTCGGTCGATCCGGCCAAGCGGGAGAAGTTCCCCCCGGACGACTCGATCGGCCCCATGCTGGCCAGTGCGCTGGAGCACTGCGAGTTCCTGGATTCGCTCGACTTTTCCCGCTATTGCGTGTCGCTGAAAGACTCGGACCCAGCCAAGGTCATTGAGGCGAACACCCGCTTTGCGGCCCAGCGGCCCGATGTCCCGCTGCACCTGGGCGTCACCGAGGCCGGGATGCCGCCCGAGGGGATCGCCAAGACGCGGATCGCCCTGGAAGCGCTCCTTGGCCGCGGGATCGGCGACACGATCCGGGTGTCGCTCACCGTGCCCAATGCCCGCAAACGGGAGGAGGTCGAGGCGGGCCTGAAGATCATCGCGGACATGGCTGCCGGCCGCACTTCCGGTCGGGTCGAAAGCAACGCCGGCCGGCTGAACATCATCAGTTGCCCGAGTTGCTCCCGGGTGGAGAACGAGGCATTCGTCGAGCTGGCGTACCGGGTGAGAGAACTGACCCGGGACGTGGCGGACTTGCCCATCACGATCGCGGTGATGGGCTGCCGCGTGAACGGTCCGGGCGAGACCGACGACGCCGACTTGGGCCTCTGGTGCGGCTCCAAATACGTCAATCTCAAACGGGGCAGCGTTCCTCTGGGCGCCTTCAGCTACGAGGAGATTCTTCCCCGATTGAGGGCGGAACTCGACACCCTGGTCGCAGCCCGGGGGTGGAAGGCCAATTGACGCCCAGATCGTCTACCTCGCCGGGTCTGTGAGGTTGTTTGACACGAGGCCATCAGCCATCAGGCTATCAGGCCGATAGCTGAAAGCTGATGGCTGATAGCTTCCGGAAAGGGGACAGGCTCTGCTCTTCTGCAAGGGGGTAGTTTCTGCTACGATCCGCCCCCAGTTGGGGAGCAACCATTGCAGGGAAATCGCAGGGCCGTGTTCTTCCGGGGATTGAGCTCGACTGTGCTGGTTGGCGCCGTGGTCTCGGGCGGGTGTACGCTGCCCGGAACTCTCGGGCCTGCGCTGCCGGCGCGGTACGAAGTGGTGCAGGGGCAACTGGTGCTCCGTAGCGATTCTCCGCTGACTGCCGAACAGCGGCTCTTGGAGGAGATGGCCGACCACCGGGGCGACCTCCAGGAAAAACTCGGGCTGCCGCCGGACGCTTCGGAGCCGATCTGCGTGTATCTGTTCGAGCGCGGGGAACCGTACCGGGCGTTCCTCCGCCGGTTCCATCCGGAGCTGCCCTTCCGCCGCGCGTTTTTCCTGGAGACCGCCACCGGGTTGGAGGTCTATGCGCAGCGGGGTGATCGCGTGGCCGAAGACCTCCGCCACGAAGTGACTCACGGCTATTTGCACTCGGTCGTGCCGAATCTGCCGGTGTGGTTGGATGAGGGGCTGGCCGAATACGCCGAGGTTCCTCGCGGTTTGTGCGGGCTGAACCAGGCACACCTGGAGCGACTCCAGCGGCGGCTTGCGGCGGGGGATTGGCCGCCCGATCTAGCGCGACTGGAGGCCCTGGAGCCGACGCGCGACTTGTCGCAGGACGACTACGCGGAGTCCTGGGCGTGGGCCCATTTTCTGCTGGAGGGTCCGGCGGAGGGGCGGACGATTCTCCGCGAGTATCTCCAAGACCTGCGGCGATCCGGATCCGCCAAGCCGATCTCCGTCCGCCTTCGGCGAAGTCTCGGCCGCCCCGAGCAGGCGCTCGCGGCGTACGTCGAAAGGCTGGGGGGCTCGAACCGGCACGACATGGCAGCGGGCTCGCCCGCAATGTGAATCGCGGCGCTAAGGGTTCGCGGCAGAAAAGGGGTCAGGTACATGTTGTGCGAAGCCGGGCACCAACCGCAGGTTGGTCGCGGGCCTTTCAGGCAAAATGTACCTGACCCCTTTTCTGCGGCCTCGCCCTCCCGGAAGCCGTTGGCTCGCCTGTTGTCGGCCGATCTGCCCGTCGATAACCTATAGCTGGCGCGAGATTGGCATGGGATTGCCGCGTTTGGCGGATTGGGAATGCTCCATTTTCGTTCATTCCGGAACACGGATCCTCCGGTCGTGACTGCAATCTGGCGGAGCCGTGCCGGACAGCCTGGGCTGTTGCAGCAGGTTTCCGTGGACCTGTTTGAGCAGCTCGTCTTCGGCAAGCTCTACTTCGACTACCGCGGGCTGATCCTGGCCTTCGACGGCGAGCGGCCGGTCGGTTTTGCCCATGCGTCCTTCGGTCCCGACGACGAGGGAAAGCGGATTTCCCGCGAGTGCGGGGTCATCTGCGCGATCGTCGTGCGGCCGGACTGCAACGAAGCCGAGGCTGCCGCCGGGCTCCTGGAAGCGTGCGAGACGTACCTCCGGGCAAGCGGCGCCAAGGTGGTTTTCGGCGGCGCGATCCGCCCGCTCGCCCCCTTCTACTTGGGACTCTACGGCGGCTGCGACTTGCCGGGCGTGCTCGACTCGGACCTTGTTGCCAGAAGGGCTTACACGGCCCGGGGATACCAAGAGGTCGATCGCACCGTCGTTTTTCGGCGCGGCCTGGCATCCTTTCAGATGCCCGCGGATCGGCAGCAAGTTCAGTTCCGCCGGCGGATGGTGGTCCAGGTGATCATCGACCCGCCGTCCCGTACGTGGTGGGAGGCGTGTACCACCGGCGACTTCGATCTGGTGCGATTCGAACTCGTCCCTCGAGGCGGCGGTGCAGCGCTGGCGCAGGCCTTAGTACGGGCCATGGATTGGGCCAACCCCTGCTTGCCCGGCCGTGCCGCGGGGATCATCGACCTGCACGTGCAGCCCGCCCAGCGACGCCAAGGGCTGGCGACGCTTCTCCTGAGTGAGGCGTTCCGAACGTTGACCGGCCAAGGCTTCGCGGTCGTCGAGGCTCAGGCGACGGAAGCCAACGCCCTGGGGATTGCCTTGTTCAAGAAGCTCGGCTTCGAGGAGGTCAGCCGCGGGACGGTTTTCCGCAAGGAACTCGCCGGTCCATGAGAGCCCCTTTCTCGGCAGCGGCTCTCGGCGACGGCTGAGTCGCTCAGCCGCCTACGCCGCCTTGCAGGCCGTGCGGCGACGAGACGGCCGCGGGTCTTTCCAGCGGCGGTGCAGCCACCAATACTGGTCCGGGACCTGGCGGATCACCTCTTCCAGCCGGCGGGTGTACCACTGGGTCAGCTCGCCGATGCTGTCGACTCCCTCGCCCGCATCCCGCGGGTCGGCAACGGCGACAAGCTGCAAGTCGAACTGGAGCGGACGGCCCAGACGCCGGGAGCAGCAGACCGCCACCGGCGCGTCGTGCTCCAGCGACAACAAGGCAATCGCCTTGTGGGCCGACGCCGGACGGCCGAAAAACTCCACCCAGCAGCCTTTGGGGCCCGCGTACTGATCGGCCAGGAAGGCCATCGTCCCTCCGGCGGCCATCACGGCCAGGATCTGATCGTAGCCGCCGTTCTTGGGGATGATGTACTGCCCGGTGGCGCCGCGGAAACGGTTGAGGAATCGGTCGAGGTACGGATTGTCGAGCGTGCGGGCGACGGTGTAGGTGGGATAGCCGAACAGCCCGAGGGCGAAACCGCCGATCTCGAAATTGCCGACGTGTGCCGTGACGATCACCGTCGGGCGATCGCCCAGCAACAGCGGCACCAGCCGCTCCCCGCCTTGCAAGCGGATGTGCTGCCGCCAATTCGTCTCGTGGATTTTGCGCGGCGCGTGGGCCACCTCCAGCACGAGAAGGAACAGGTGCTCCCACATCCGCCGCGCGAGCCGGTGCCGATCCCCCGGGGAAAGCTCAGGAAAGGCGTGCCTCAGATTGTCGTCGACGACGGCGCCGCGGACCCGCAGCACCTCGCCGAACAGCCACGCCAAGCCCCGGGCGAGCCTTTGCCCGGTTTGGAGCGTCATGGCCTGAACGAGGCAGATCAGGACGCGAACCACCAGGTAGACAAGGTAATCCACCACGCGACTGCGACGCACGCGAAGCTCCCTCCTGGAAAGCTGGGCCGGATGACGGGGCATTTTCTCAGGAAGCAGCCGAACGGCCAAGAGCGGTTTTGGGGAGCGGTCGCCGAGAGTGACCCGGGCGGCGGCTTTCAGCTATCGGCTATCAGCTTTCAGGTATCGGCTTTCAGCTCTCAAGAGCACTCGCTGCCAGTCGCGGGGTGGAAAGCCGACGCTCCGCTACGGGTGGCTGACTGCTGATAGCCGAAAGCTGATAGCTGAACTCCCTCGCCCCTCGTCTCTCGCCCCTCGCGCCTAACCTTCACGCCTTGCCGAGAGTTCCCACCCCAACCTTACGGGCCTTGAGCGGTGGATCGGCCTTCAAGGGAAGCCGGACCGCGCGGCCGGTCTCTGCCGACTTGTAGATGGCCAGGATGATCTCCACGGAGCGGCGGCCCTCGGCCCCGTCGATCAGGGGCTTCCGGCCCTTCTTGATCGCACGCAGGACATCGCGAAACTGCCGCGTG
The DNA here is from genome assembly GCA_964354135.1 of uncultured Planctomycetaceae bacterium. GTDB lineage: Bacteria > Planctomycetota > Planctomycetia > Pirellulales > Thermoguttaceae > CAYGZA01. The sequence continues at coordinate 32,133 of CAYGZA010000019.1, read as the reverse complement.
TGGCCGTGGTGGCCAATCGCGGCCGGATCGGAGGCCCCGCCGCCGCCGCTAACCCGTTGCGCCATCTTCTGTTGGATCGCCGCGTCCTGTGGCTTCTTCCTGGCGAAGTCCCACTTGATGAGGTCTTCCTCCTCCATGACGGCCGAACCGGCGGAGCCGTGGATCTCAATCCGCTTCAAGTAGCCCGGGTAGATCGCCGTGCTGGCTTCGATGACGCCCAAGGCCCCGTTGGCGAAGCGGACCGCGGCCACGGCCACATCCTCCACCGCGATCCGCTCGTGGGCCAAGAGGCCCGTTTGCGCGCGGACCTCCACGACCGGGCCCATCAGCCACGCGAGCAGGTCGACGCTGTGGATGGCCTGGTTCATCAAGGCCCCCCCGCCATCCAGTTGCCAGGTGCCGCGCCAGGCCCCGCTGTCGTAGTACTGCTGGGTGCGGTACCACTTGACGTAGGCGTCGCCGACGGTCAGCCGCCCGAAACGGCCTTGATCGACCGCCCGTTTCACCTCCACGCTCGAATCGTGGAACCGGGATGGGAAGATCGTGGAAAGGACGACCCCGGCCTTGTCGCACGCCTCAATAATCGCGTCGCAGCGGCGAAGGGTGATTTCCAGGGGCTTCTCGACGATGACGTGCTTTCCCGCCCGGGCTGCCGCTAACGCGGGCTCCCTATGGGCGCCGCTGGGCGTGCCGACGGTGACCACGTGGACGGCCGGGTCCGCCAGCATCCCGCCGAGTGAGGCGTACGCCTTGCAGCCCGTCGAGGCCGCTAAACGCTCCGCCGCCTGCGAGACCGAATCAAAGCACGCCACCAGCTTCGCCCCGGGGGTATCACGGATCGCCCGGGCGTGGAAATTCGCGATCATGCCGCAGCCGATGATGCCGAATCCGAGGGCCATGGGATGCCTCCTTCGTGCTTCAAGCGCCCCAATCGAAAGACCGGATTATAGGAATCCGGCGTAGGGCAGGAAAGCAGGTGGCTCAGCCACGTTGGCCGGGCGAGGGCTCGTCGGCCGCGCCGGGCTTGTAGAAGCGGCCGGCCATCTCGGGCTGGAAGTCGTGATGGCCGCCGAGGCGGGCAATCTCGGTCATGAACCGGCGAGTCAGGTCCTCCAGGACTTCGCGGTCCCCCTCGCGGCCGCAGAACTCGGAAATGTCGATGGGCCGGCCGACGATCACCTTGACCCGGGCCGGGATCAAAAGCGCCCCCAGGGTGGTGCCGTCATAGGGGGCCCCTTCAACGTAGCACGGGATCACGGGCACCCGGGCCTTCAGTGCAATCATTGCCACCCCGGGCCGCCCGGAAAGCATGAACTTGTCCGTGGTGTTGAGTCGTCCTTCCGGGAACAGGCCAACGAGCCCTCCGTTTTGGGCATACCGGATCGCCATCTTTGTGGCCGCAGTATCGACCCCGCCGCGGTTGGTGGGGATCACTTCACACACACCCCCGAGAAACCAAGAGAGCTTCCAATCGGTGCAGTACTCCTTGGCGACCATCCAGTGGACGACCCGGTGGGTGGCAATCTCGAGGAACGACGGGTCCACCGGCGAACGATGGTTGCAGATGATCAAGGCGCCTTGACCGGGCTCCACCAGCAGTGGCCCGCTGACCTGGGTCCGCCAGAGAATCCGGGCGAGCACCCAGTTTAGCCCCCACCAAAACGTTTGCGTTCGAGTGAGGGGGAATCCCCGCCCCAGCCAGACCACGTAGCCGATCACGCCCAGCCCGAGAGCAGCCAGTATGCACACCCCGAGAATCTCGGTGGCCTCAGGCGAGAACATGCTCGATCGGTTCCAAGCCGCGCGGAAAGCGGTCTCAGCCGGCCAGACGCGTGATCCGACTGTCGGGCGCCTCGGCGGGAACGGCTTCCGGCCGGTAGCGGTATTGCATCAGGTAGGCGTCTTCCGGCGTGTCTTCGTAGTAACTGCGCAATACCGACACCGCGCGGAAGCCGCTATTGCGGAAGAACAGTTGCGCGGGCAAATTCGTCTCGCGTACTTCCAGGGTAACGCGGGTCCGCCGCTGCGACGACAGCTTGCCGACCAGCTTGGCGATCATCTGCGTCCCCACCCCGCAGTGGCGGTGATCGGCGGCGACGGCGAAGTTCAGGACGTGGATTCGCGTTTTGTTCAACTCGTAAATCATGAATCCGACGATCCGATCGTCGTGCTCGGCAACCAAGCCGATGCAGTTGCGCTGCTTCAGGCAGCGGAGGAAGTCCTCGTCGGACCACGGGAACTCAAAACTCTCCTGCTCGACAGCGAGGACCTCGGGCATGTCGCGCCGAATCATCCAGCGGATGTGGACGCGGACCTGCTGCTTCTGATGGGCACTCATCGTGGCCTCCTTCCTTGTCGGCCGGTTGTCTCCCCTATTCGGGTTACAACCTGAGCGTCATTCCCCGGCGAGTTTCAGCCGGAATCTCCTCGGCCAGGTCGCCGGCGGCTCGATTGCCGCGGGCGTCCCCGACGTGCCCCTACACTAGCAAAACCGACCCCACTTGCCAAGACTGAACTAGCCAGCCCCGCCGATGGGGAGGGCCGGCCGGGAGGACTCTCTCCGCCTGTGCCCGAGGCGTCGCAGTCCGCCGCCGAAGGCGACCAGCATGAGAACCAAGCCCAGGATGCTAGGCGTCAGCCACAGCCACCACGCCACCCCTGCGGCAATGCCCCAAAGCGGCAGCCACTGCCGGAGAACCGGCGCTGCGATTCCCCGACGGACTGCCCACACCAAGACGGCCGTCGCCAGGGCAAGTCCCGCCGCCGCAACCAGCCGCCATGCCTGTTCCCCGTCGGTTGGCTTGCGGTAAACAAGCGTGATCGCATCGCCGGCTTGGTCCGAGACGAACCGTACGACCGACTGGGGCTGCTCCAGGGTCCAAAGCCACAACTCGATCGGGTCGTCGGACACGGATGCCTCTGCCGCCGCCTGGGTGAGGATCTCGCCGGCACCCAATCGCTCCACCATCAGGGCCTGCCGCCGCTCGAGGGATTCCAGCTCCAGCCAAACCGCCTGGGCCACCTCGTCCTCTTGAACCGGGGTCAGCAGCCGTTTCAGCTCATCGTGCGACGTGCTCCAGCGGCGGGCCAACGGACGGTACCATCGGGCCATCTCCTCCGGTTCGTACAGGGCGATCTCCAACGCCCGCTCGATCATTTCCGTGGTGCTCCGAAGGCGGACCAGCTTCTGCTGGAGCCGACTGACCGCCTCGCCTGCGGGGTTGGACGCGACTTCGTATCCCCGGGGACCGGAGATGCTCCAAAGCGTCTGCCGGACCGGCAGTCCGTCCAGGGTAGGAGCGAGAAACACCCTCGGGGCGACTCCCGCCGCACCGGCCGACTTCCCTGCGTACACGACTTCCACCCGCTGCGGCAACGTGGCCGGTCCCAAGGGGACCTGCCATGTGCCGGGGCCGGTCGCACGCGGTGTGGTGGGGAGTCCCGCCGCGGTTGCTGCAATCAGGCGGCAGTCGGCCGGCAATCGCAGGTTGCAGGTTGCCATGCCGGCCGGCTCCAGGTCAAAGGCCGCGACGCCGCGATAGTCTCCCTCCGGCTGCCAGGCGACGTTCACTTCGGCCAAGAGGACCCGCGGCACACCGCTCGGCCGGTCCGGTGATTCCAGCACCGCTACGAACGGTTCCCGGACCACTTGGTAGGCCACCAAGGAACTCCTGGCAGCAGGTGGGACCGAGAGCTGTTCCGGGAGCGAAGTCCCCACCAGGCCCTGCGTTTCCCAGGCCAGCGGCCGCAAGTCCTTCTCCACAGGCAAGACCAGGAGGTGCTGGGCAAGCTCCACCTGGTCCATCGCAATCTTCACGGTGCTCAGCCGTTCGCCGGGCGAGTACGCCACGGGGCTGGAAATGCGAAAGCGGTACTCCCCTTCGATCGCCGTCGGGGGGCGGATGATCCCCATCTGCCGATCCTTCCCCGAGGTTTCCACAACCTTCAGCGGGATGGAAGGATGGACCTCGAACGGGCCCCTCCAGGAAAGTGGAATCTCCAACCGCAACTCATCGACCAGCCCTCCGCGAACCTTCAGACGGAAATCCGCTTCCGCGGTCCAAGTCGCGCCTGTCGCCGCCAGCGCGGTGACCTGCTCTGCGAGAACCTTCGGGCGATTGGGGGTCAGAATCACGGCCGCGTTGGTCCGCCCGCGGTCCCCCACTTCAAAGCACTTGACCGGACGTCCCAGCGACGCCTTCGATTCCTCGGCGACCGGTCCTTGCACCTCCACCAATCCCGTGGACTTGCCCATCCGGACCAGCACCCCGGGCTCGCGGAACAACTGGACGATGCCCGGCTTCATCTCCTCTCCCTCCACGCGCACAGGCGGCAGCGGGATGGTTCCCTGGCCTGGCGTAGGCAACCGGCCGCACAAGAGGAGCGTCTGCTTGCCTGTTGCGGCAGCCGCCAGGAAAACGGAGACCGTTCCGTCGGGGTCGCGCCTCCAACGGGCAATGCGCTCCGCCCCCTGCTCGCGGACCGACAGCTCCTCGATCTCCAACTCGGGTGGCGCCGCAATCCGATGCTGGAAACACGTGCCGGACGCGATCTCCAATTCGGCTTCCAAACGCACCCGGGCGCCGGTCGGCCCGAAACAAAATGCCAAGTTCTGCTGAACCGTCGTGCGGGAAGCGACGGGGCGCGTGGAGATGCTCCAATCGGGCCGCGGCGACGGAAGCACGCAGGCAAGAACCGGCTGCCCCTTCGCGCCGCCCCACGCCGCCAGGAATTGCGGCACGGCCAGCGTCTGAAGCCCGTCGCCCGACTGTTGCCGGTACTGCAAGCGGGGGTCGATCGAGACCGCCAGCCATCGCCTGGTCGTCCGGCCGCCGGATACGTTCGTGTAGGGAAGCCGGAGGTTGCCGATCCCGGAGCGCTCCGTGAGGAGAAAGCTCGCCGCAATGACGCACTGGTCCGTCACCGGCGGCGCCAAATGGAAGCGGATGACTTGAGGTTGGCCGGGGATTATTTCGACCCGGGCGACCGGCGGGCGGCCCGTATCCAGCGGAAGCAAGCGGAGCCGGGGGTCCGTGGCCAGATCGAGTCGCCGGACGGGGCCTTCGACCACCTTGACTCTCAGCAGGGTGTCGAGGACCACGGAGCCGGGCTGCACTCTCAGCCACACGAGCTCTTCCACGTCCGTGGAGGGACCTGGGAAGCTTCCTTCCATGCCCTCGTTCCAACGGATGGTCAACCGGTCGGTCGGTCCCAGGTGGGCAACGAGGCGGGGCGGGTCCCCTTGGCGGACAACCGTCCCCAGGGCCGCGGGGACGTCCACCTCCGGGGCATCGCGGGGCACGCTCAGCTCCAACCGCGACGTGGCCAACCGCGGGATCTTCATCTCGAAGGCTGTGGGCAAACCGCTCCCTTCCAGCGGGGATCGCAGCGACAATTCCAGCCGGTACTGACCGGCTTCCGCAATGTCGAACTCCAGGCCGTCGCGGCTGGACCACTCGGGCACGATCACCCGGCCGTCCAAGAGGGCCCCCTGGGGCGCCAGCTCGACGCCCTCGCCCCCCAGCGGCAAACGGACCCGGACTTGCCGCTCAAACACCTGAAGCTCGAAGGTCGCCTTCAACTCACCCAGGAGCAGTTGCTCCGGCGAGGCCTGGCGGCTCAAGGTGCCGCGGTACGTCGCCGCCCGGATCATCCAGCTTTGGGGCTGGTCGGCGCGGGCGGCGGCCAGCCGCTGCAATTGACCGAAGAAGGCCTCCGGCACGTAATACTTGTCGCCGGCCGGTTTCTCCTTGTCGTCGACCGGGATCAAGATGCTGTGGACGAGGGGAGCGCCCGCGGCGGGCTCGGTTGCCGGCTGTTCGGCCTGTGCCGGGGTGTGCCCAAGGCACGTCGCCATCGTTGCCAGCATCAGGATCCCTGCCCGGACGGAGCCTGCGATGGCCACACAGGGCGCAGTGGAGGCGCTGGAGTCCGACCTCGTTGCGGTGGGCTCGCGGCGCGGGCGGCACGCCCGGAAGAGAAGGGCGGCAAGAACCGCCAGGAACGTGCCGGTCGCGACGGGGGCGTAGACCTCGGGCAACAACAGGGTGGCGGTCGCCGCCGCCCCCGCGACTACCGTCCAAGAAGCCGGCCGCCGGGCCATTTTCCACACCGCCAACGCGAATACCGCGAGGAAGGCAGCGTAACCCAAGCCGTCCATGGTGCCGCGATGAACGAGCCGGATCCGCCGCGGCTCGGCGCCACTCCATTCGAGGTGACAGACAGCCCACTGCGGGTTGTCGATGGACCCGCTCCCCACCCAGTCCAAGGACGCCCAGGGAGCCCGGGACTCCGGCGGCGTTTCGGTCCAAGCCCCCGGGGGCAGGAGGCCAGGTCCGGAGCCGGCCGACGATCCCAACGGACCGAAGAGGCGCTGGGCCACGGTTTGCGGCAGTGGAACCCCGGTGTGCCGCGGGGAGCGCAACTCGGGGCAATCATAGCCCGAGGGGAGCCACACGACCCACGTCCGCGCCAACGTGGGAACGTCGGGATCCGGCAGCGCGGGCTCCAGCGAGCCGATCGTTCCCAGCGGCGGACCGTGCGTGGCAAAGGCCACGCTAACGACGGGGAACTTCTTCCCCGACGGCAGAGAAACCCGAAGCCGCTTCTCGCTCCCAGCCACGCTTTGCCGGGCTGTCCGGGAACCGTCGACCCAAATGCCTTGCACGTGGTCCACGGTCAGCGGCGGCGGCAGAGACAGCTCCATCTGCGGCCGGCCGGTATTTTGCAGCGAGTAGACGGCTAGGTGCCGCCCCTGCCCGGTGGCCTCGTAGCGCGACTGGAGACGGCAGCTCCAGACCCATGCCATCGGCGGACCCGCGGGACTCGACTCGGGCGAAAACACGATCGCCGCTTCGCCCCCCGCAGCCGCTTCTCTGAGCGGCTCGTAGCGGTACGCGGCCCGGATGCTGGCATATTGGGCGATCGGCACCGGCTCTGCCGGGATGCGCGTCAGCCGATGATTCTCGATATGGATCGCCCTGGAGCTGCTGACGCCGACGAGAACCGTCCCGCGCTGGCTGCCGGCCTCCGGTACGCACGCGAGACTTATCGGCGTGGCCTCGGCAAGGGGCGAGGTCCGCGCGGCCCGAAGCTCGAAGGGAACGCTCTTTGGCCTGGAAAAGGTGATTTCCCAGATCTGGGTCTGCGGGCCGCCCGGAGCGGGCCGGCCCGTCGGCGGCCACGGCCGCACGGCAATCGGCTCCTCCTCCTCGCCGGCCAAGACCCACCGCAGGGGGCCGCCACGGGGAGGCGAAAACTGCACCAACAGCCGCTCCACCCGGCCTGTTTCAGGAACGCACGCGATCCGGTACGACTCCGCCAACCCCTGGTCGAAAGCCGTCGCCTCGACGCGGATCGTCGCGGAGTAACTGGGCTTCTGCGGCTCCAAGGATAGTTGCAGCGTGTCCGCTCCGGGCGGGTTGGCCAGCAGAAAGCCGGTCGGCGGCTCGAGGAAGAGGTCTGATTCGGCCGAGGTCAGACCCTGGGGATCGATCCTCGCGGGCGGTTCGGCGCCGCTCCACTTCAACTGGTAGGACTCGGCGGCGCGGACCGCCACCAATCGTTTGCCTTGGGAAACGTCGCGGAATCGGAGCGGGGCGAGGTCGTGAGCCGAGAGCATCCGCCCCAGGGGCGATCGAAGGTAGCGGCCGGTAACGAGCACCCGAATCGGCCGGAATCGGGTCACCGGCTTGGCGAGGCGAACCGTAAGCCGGGTGGGGCCGGTCGGCTCTTCCTGGAGGCTCCAGTCGCCCAGGGCGTCGGCCGGCACCGTCTCGACCGAATCGACGGTCCACGCCCGGGCAACGTCCGCTTCGAGTTCAAAACGCTCGCCTTCCACGGCACGGAGACTGGTCACGGTCCGAGCGGTCATTTCCACGCCGCCCAGGACCACCGACGTGCCGGTATCCGCGGACACCGAGGCCTCCGGTCTCACCACGACGACTTCCACGCCGCCGTCCGGAGAGAACAACTGCGCCTCGGCCGACTGACCGGCACGAGGGGCCGGCAGGGAGCCCGTCCCCGTCTGGCGGCCATCGATCACGGCGAGGTGTTCCAGGACCAACGGCGCGGGGACCAGAAGGGTTGCGGTCGCTTCCTGCCAGAAGAAGCCCTCGGCCCGGATGCTCGGCAGTCGCCCGCGGCGGCCGAGTTCCAGCGGGGCCATCGCTGCCAGCCGCACGACCCGCGAGCTGCCTCGGATCGGCTCGGGCAAATCGAGCACGACCCGGGGCTTGCCTCCGTCCGCCGCGGCCGACGTCACCGACCACTTGACTGCCGCGTCGCCGTAGCGGACCGCCGTGAGCTGCAGTCCCGGGTCCAACGTCAACGCGATCTGGCGCAACGGCACGTTGGGGACGTCGAGGGTCCATTGAACCGAGACGTCGATCCCGCGCGGCGAGAACTCGTACGTCCGCGCTTCGCGCAGGGCGTTCGGCTTGCGATTGGGATCGAGGTCCTCGGAGGGGACCAGTCGCAGGTTCAGGCGATGGTTGCCGCCCAGCTCGACCCGCCAACGTGCGAAGCCGGCGTCTTCGGCAGGATCCTGCAGGACAACGCCGCGGTCGGACAGGGGAACGACGCGTTGGGGCAGGTCCAGGGTCAGGCGGCTTGCGGGACACGCAGGGAGTTCCAGGGCGAAGTCGAGCGAGCCCAGGGAATCGCGGCGGCCGCGCAGCGACCAGTTGCACTCCAGCCGCCCGGAGCCCTCGATGAGCGCCGCCAGCTTGCCGTCGGGCGTAAGCCCCAGCTTGGCGGGCCGACGCGTTTCGGCGGCCCACACCGCCGCGCCGATCGCCAGCCCGCACGGCTCGAGGGAAACCAGTGCCGGCGCGTCGGCCAGGCGTTTCAGGTCGAACACCGCCTCTCCGTCGAGCATGCCGTCGGCGAGAAGGCGAGCGGTATACTGCGCTGAGGCGAGGGCCTGGCCGGCCGAACCCGCCGGGGAATCGGCCGGGGCTGCCGCCGCATCCACGAGCCGCTCGAATTCCCACTTGTCCATTGGGACGTGCCGGACGCTTGCCCGAGGCCAGTCCTTGATGCCGTCCAGCGGCACGTAGACCCGCCGGAAACGCAGCGGCGCGGCGGGCTCTTCGCCCGCCGGCGGCCGTTGCCCCGGCGCGGACCCCACCTGCGAGAACGCGGCGCTGGCGATCCCCAACGACACGGCAAGCGACAGGGTCACACGAAACCGGGGTCTCATGTCTGGGAGTTCGGGGTTGGCAATTGGGTAACCACGGGGACCTCTTCGGTTGGGGACTCGTTGCCGGTCCCAGGCACGTGGTCGCCAGAGGGCATCGAGCCTTTTTGGAGGCTGGCGGAGGAGATCTCGTGAGCTACGGGCCTGCGATGTCCGCCAACGACGGTCCAGTGCAACCACCCGGCAAGGACAACCAAGGCGACGCCGAAACTGCCCGCCTGCGCCGCGAGAAACGCCGGCTCGGGATAGAGCAAGACGGCCGAGGCAACGAGCGTCGCAACCACCAGAAGGGTCGCCGGATGGCGGCTGGCAGGGACGTAAATCAACACCAAGCCCGACACCAACACCAGACCGGAGGCCACCAGCACGAGCAGGCCACGGCCGGCCGTCCGCAGCTCGCAGCGTCCCACGGTTCCCGCCGTGCTGAACAGATAGCGGTTAGCTTCCGCCGGGACGTCGGGGAGTTGCCGGGCCCCGCACCATGCCTCCAGTTGCGGTTGTTCGAGGACGGGTTTGCGGCCCCACAGAACGCCGTTCCAGTCCCAGTGCGATTCAGCGCTCAGCGACGCCGGGGTTGCCAGGAGGTGCTCGTTGCGCGGGAGGACCAGTTGCCAATACATGCGGTGGACCCAGGCATTGCGGGCCAGCCGGGGAAGCTCGATCTCCATCGATCCCGGATCGGACCGCCCGCCGACGAAATGGTACACGGCCTCCAACACGTGCTGGCTTTGCAGGGAATCGCCGGAAAGGGGAACGATCAAGCGGCCCTCGGGCGTGGTCTGGGCCTTTGCCGTTCTGCCGTCGAGCCATAGTTCCACGTCGCCGGGATTGACCCCCGCGGGAACGATCAGCTCGACGGTCTTCTGATCGCTGAAAAGGCGGAACACGGCCCGGTCTTGCCGCGACGACTGCGCGAGCCAGGTCTGCACCCAGGCACGCTGGACCACCGTGGTCCCGGAAGTCGCTTGATCTTCCATGTAGACGCCGAGTGCCAGCTCTCCGGTCCGCTCAGCGGCACTGAGCTGTACGCCTTGTTCCTGCCCCTGGCGCAGGGGCGGCTCATCGCTGACGGCCCAGGGTCCTGCCCGCGGCTGAACGCGGATTCCCGCTCGGGCCGTCACCAGCGCGTTGTTGGACGCGAGGACCCCGTCGACGGGCATCACCAGGGGGATCGTGGCCGGAATGCTCGTCTTCGGCAGGAGCTTGTCGAGATCGACCGTGTAGCGGACCACCACTTCACACGAGCCGATCCTCGGGGCCGGCAGGAGAAGCTGCCTTCGCACCGGTCCGGATGGGTTGGGCCGGCCCTCGGGATCCCCCGGGTCCACGAGAGTCTGCGGTTTGCCGTCCAAGAGGATTTCCAGTTGTCGCGGTTGGGAGAGGCCCCGCGGCACCTCGAGAGTCAGCCGCTCCAGCGGTTTGTGCGCGATGGCGTAGCCCAGCTTTTGTTCGACCCGGGCCCTTTGGTCATCGAGGCTGATTTGCGCGGTCGCGCTAGTGCCGATCTTCTGCGGATGAACGCGAAAACCGGCGGCAAAGACCGCCCTGCCCGGCTCGCTCCGGTAGAAGAGCGGTGCCTGTTGTCGCTCGGGGAGCTTGATCGGCGGTGCCGCCTGTTGCCGCGCCAGTCCGACCGTGGTCTCGGCGATCGGCGTCAGCTCGACGTTGTCCGCCGGCAGGATCACCACCGTCGCCGGGGCCAGCCAATCCCCGCGCGGCCGCGGCAGATCCAAGGCCAGCGACCTGGCCTCCGCCGGGATCTTGCGGCTTGCCCGGAAAGTCAGCTCCAGCGGGCCGACCACGCGCTGCACCAGCGGGATGGACACCAGCCCGGACTGGTCCATCACCGCGTCCGCAACCACCGCGCTTTCCGGGCCGATCTCTTCGAGCTGCCAGCCCGGGAGTTCCACGTCCAGCGCGCCGACTTCCGCGGTTCGGATTCTGTACTTCAGTCTCGCCTGGAGCGCGACCCGGTCGGCGTCGACCAGGAGCACGTATTCCGGCTCGACGCTGATCCGGCTCTTTCCCTGGACAACGCGGACGGGAAGCGAGCAGGGCTGTCTAAAGTACTCGAAGCCGGCCACCAGGTTCGGGCGGCGCAGATGGCTGGGCAGCTCCTCCACTTGGCGCAATCCCCGCAACGAGCCAAACACGACCTGCCACTGGCCCTCGGCCACCAGGGCGATGTGTCCGGCGTGCCGGGCGGCGCCGACGACCTCGCAGGATCCCAGATCGCACCATCCCGTCGGACCGGCTGCATCGTACGAGAGCCGCGTGGCGAACTGGATGTCCAGCGGGCCGGTGGTCTTCTTGGAAAGCCGGACCTCGAGGAGCTTCTGCTCGTCGGCCACCGGCCCCGTCGAGGCCATCGGTACCAGCAAGTAGCCGGCCGGGCTTCCGGGCACAAGCTCCGCCCCCTTGGGCAGCCGGATGCGGAAGGAATCGAAAGGAGCGCCGTGGCCGCGGACGTTGAGTCTCACTTCCGAGTCGATGCCTTGACCGCCGACTTTGGCCAAGATGGCCCCCGTGGCCTCCAGTGCCGTCTGGGTTTCCGCGGCGCGGCCCGCCGCCTTGCGCCAGACCAGCTCAAAATCCCCGCCCAACCCCAACGCCGTTAGCACAGAGCCCCCTTGGCCGGCCGGCGCTACGGGCAGCAAGGTCGCCCCTTCGGAGACCTCGCCCGCGGCGTCGGCCCCCGGAACGGTGAGCTTCATCTCCGAGCTGGTCGCCCGGGGGGCAAACAGCCTCAGCCGGGTCTCTTCCCCTACGGTCACCAGAGGAACCAGCACTTTCAGCGTAAGCTGATGTTCCTTCCCGGCGCCGCCGCGGACCCAACTGACGTACCCCTCGCCGCCGGTCTCCAAATGGACGAACTGCTGCCCGGGCCCCTTGTACTGCGGTTCTCCGGAAAGCACGGCCTGATCGAGGCGAAGCGGGACCCGCACCCAGCCCTCGTGGTGGACCAGGCAGCGGAACTGGATCGTCAGCTCCGCGTGTCCTGCTTTAGCCGTGCCGGTGACTTGCATCGACTGAAGGCTGTAGCGGGGCGCCGGATCCGCCTGCTTGAGCTGGTCCCGCTTGATCATCTGCTCGAAGTCCTCGAGGCGATACCCCGGCACCGGGACCAGGTTGCCGCTCTTGTCGCGGAGATGAATTACCGAAGGCTGGGCCTCTTGGATTTGCAGCCCAGGCGGTTGGCCTACCGGCTCCGAGGCAGCCTTCGGAGCAGCTTCCGCAGCCGGTTTAGCTCCCGCTGGCCCCGGCGCCTTTGCCCGGATGGCAGATTCCATCGGCGTCTTCGTCCGCCCTTCCGAGGCCGGTTTGAGAGCGCTCTCTCCCGATGCCCCAACTGACGACGGGGCGGACGGCGCTGGGGTTTGCTGGGCGCCAACCCAACCGCACCAGAAGACGAGGTGGCAGACAATGCCCGGCAGTAGTCGAACCGTGCAACCCGGCAACGTTCGCACTCCTTACGCCCAGCCCCTATGCCGAACGATCGTCTTGGACTAGAAACGGGACTCCACCGACGGCATGGCCCAGAACGGACCCTGCAAGACGGGCGGCTCCATCCAGTTTACCCGGACATCCCCGCTCCTTAAAGCGGCAAACCCGGAGCTTCCCCGGGCGAGTAGTACCTTCAGGGGGAGGTCCGCAGGTTGCCGTCGCGGGGTTGTGTCTCTCCAGGCACGCCACAACTCTCTTATCGCAAGGGACTTAACCGCAATCGCACGAGCCCCGGCCTCGAGCGGACGGCCCGGCCGGCACTACGAACCAAGTCCGCTTCGGGCAATCACGGCCATCAGCTCGGCGTGCAGCGGCGGGTTGGCGGCGGCCAGATATCGGCCCTCGGACCAGGGGAGATCGGCGCCGCTAGTTGTCGTAATCAGCCCGCCGGCCTCACGGATCAACAGGGCCCCGGCTGCCACGTCCCAGATCTTGGTCGTGTACGACCACGAGGCGTCGAAGCGGCCGGCAGCCAAGTAGGCCAGGTTCAAGGCTGCCGAGCCGGTGCGGCGCACCGACTGGCAGGCCAGCACTGCCGCATTGAAGAGCCGCAAGTCCGGCGAATCGGGGTGGACTGCGGCTGGAAAGCCCGCCGCCACGAGGGCATCGGCCAAGGTCAAGACGCTGCTCGCGCGGACCCGCGTCCCGTTCCGGTACGCCCCCTCGCCGGCCGCGGCGGTAAAGCACTCGTCGGCCGAAGGGTCGTAGACGGCTCCGACCAAGAGCTTGCCGTCGTGCTCCAGCGCCAGAGACACGCTGAAGAACGGCACCTGGTGTACGTAGTTGGTCGTTCCGTCCAGGGGATCCGTGATCCAGCGATACGGGCTGCAGGGAGCCTCAGCGGCTTTGCCCGGGGGATCTTCCTCGCCGATCAGGCAGTGATCCGGAAACGCCTCGGCGATCGTCCGGCGGATGGTCTCCTGGGCGGCCAGATCGGCCTCGGTGACCAAATCGGCCGGGCCCTTCTGGCGCACCGTCACCTTGCCGAGGTGCTCCAAAAGCACGGCCCCAGCGCACCGGACCGCCCGTTCGCAAACCTCGATGTAGCTTGCCATTACGTTGGTCGACTCGAAGCCAGCCGCCCCATCGGCTTTGATTATAGGGGCACCGTGGCCGCCTGCAACCGGACGCTCGCATTCCCCCCACAGTAGGGGCTGTCGTGGTTTCCGGCAAAATGGGGCTCCTTTTTCGCCGCTAACCTCTGGACAAGTCGGATTGCATTGGTATCATGATGTGTGAGTGGGAAGGGCTGGGATACGCGCGGTTAGGAGTCCGCCCGGTAATTGCGTGAGGAATTCATCCACTTGTTCATCATAGGGACACGCTAACCAGTTTTCCGGCCTCTTCTCTGTTCCGGCCCCGCCGTTTCGCCTAGCGAGCGGCGGGGTTTTTTTTGTAGATAGAGAGTCCCAGGGGAAGTGTGGCATGATGCACCCGCCGCCTTGGCAGCTCAAGATTCCCTTGGCAGAGCTCCACATCGAGCAGATCGGCGCAACCGTCGACTTGTCGTGCCCCGGTGGCGGTTTGCGGAGTTGGCATGGCCTCGGGGAAAAACTTGCCGGCATCGGCATCCTGGGGATCGAGATGCCGTCCTTTTCAGCCGGCAACGCGGGGACAGTCGGGGAATATCGCGTCCGCGGCCGGGATCTCGTAGCGGCCTACCAAGGGTCCCCGGCTTGGCCGGTCCGCGTCGATGCCCTGTGGCACGCCCTCGAAGTGCGCGCCGAGGCGAGGGACTTGCAAGGGCCCGTCGGAGTGCTGGCGGCACTCGAATTGATCGTCTCGGTGTGGACGGAGTTGCCCGACACCCTGCCCGAAACGACGGTACGCAGTGTCTTGCCGCAAGGTGATGTGCTGCGGCTGGCGGACCGCGATTCCGGCCGGTTCGTTCCGTGGGAGGCGGCGAGCGATCCACCCGGCGCCGCGGCTGCCAGCGAGGGCCCCGGTTGCTTCCTGTTTCGCCCACCGGGCGGGCAGGTGAGTTACGCCGAAATGGTCCATCCCGTCGATTTCCGGAAGACGCTCTTCTATCCGGACTCGGCAGGACAGCCGCTGCTGGCGGCTCGCCATCACCTGTTTGTGGAGCGGCTGGAGAAGGGCGTGCTGTTGCGGGCTCGGGTGCGAGGCTTGTTCTTGGCGCGGGCTGGCGACGGCGCGACGGCCGCTGCTTGGTTTAGAGCGTTCTCTACGACAGAACCTCCGTTGGGCACATGATTTGTGGCGATTCCCCGGCCTTACGCGGGTGCGGCTAGTTTGCAGTGGAACTGCAAAGTAGCCGGAGAAATGGACTCCTAAGCAAAGGGTGTAGACCGTGCCGGACATCTTGATCACCCAGGATTTCCTTCTGCAAAACGACGCCGCCGTCCGGTTGTATCACGAGTACGCCCGGCCGATGCCGATCCTGGACTACCATTGCCACCTCCCCCCGCAACAGATCGCCGAGGACCACCGCTTCCAGAACCTCACCCAGATATGGCTCTACGGCGATCACTACAAGTGGCGCGCAATGCGGGCCAACGGCGTCGCGGAGCAGTTCATCACGGGCGCCGCCTCGGACTGGGAGAAGTTCCAGAAATGGTCGGAGACGGTCCCGAAGACCCTTCGCAACCCGCTCTATCATTGGACCCACCTGGAGCTGAAACGGCCGTTTGGGATCAGCGACCGGCTGCTGGGCCCGGACACCGCCCGAGGCATCTGGGAGCACTGCAACGCCCTGTTGGCCCGGGACGAGTTCTCGTGCCGCGGAATCATGCGGCAGATGAACGTCGTGCTGGTCTGCACGACCGACGATCCGACCGACGACCTGCGGCACCACCGGGCAATCGCCGCCGATCCGTCGTTTCCCGTGCGAGTGCTGCCCGCTTTCCGGCCGGACAAGGGGATGGCCGTCGAGTCGCCCGATGCCTTCAACGCCTGGGTGGAGCGGTTGGCCGGGGCGGCCGACGTGGACATCCGGGACTTCAAGAGTTATCTGGAAGCGATCCGGCGGCGGCACGATTTCTTCCATGCGACAGGTTGCCGCCTTTCCGATCACGGCATTGAGACGATGTATGCGGAGGACTTCACCGATGGGGAAATCGTCGCCGTCTTCCGCAAGCTCCGCGAGGGGCGCCTCGTGGACGCCGAAGAGACCGCCAAGTTCAAGTCGGCCATGCTCTACGAGTTCGCCCTCTTGGACCACGAGAAGGGCTGGACGCAGCAGTATCACCTCGGGGCGCTGCGGAACACCAACACGCGGATGTTCCAGGCGCTCGGCCCGGACACCGGGTTCGATTCGATCGGCGATGCGCCGGTGGCCCGGCCGCTGGCTAAGTTCCTCGACCGGCTGGAACGCCAACGGCGGCTGACGAAGACCATCCTCTACAACCTCAACCCGGCCGACAACGACGTCCTGGCCACGATGATCGGCAACTTCCAGGACGGTAGTATCCCCGGCAAGGTGCAATACGGAAGCGGCTGGTGGTTCCTGGACCAGAAGGACGGCATGGAGCGGCAGCTCCAATCGCTCTCGAACCAGGGGCTCTTGAGCCGTTTCGTGGGAATGCTCACCGACAGCCGCTCGTTTCTCTCCTATACCCGGCACGAGTATTTCCGCCGCATCCTGTGCAACCTATTGGGGGAGGAAATCAGGCTGGGGTTGTTGCCCAACGACCTCGAACTTATCGGACGGATGCTCCAGGACATCTGCTATCACAACGCGGAGCGGTACTTCGGCTTTCCCCCCGCGGCCGGGGTACGTTGATCGATTCTCGGCGAAACGGCTTTCAGAAAGCGACGATCGGCGATCGGCCGCGGATCGATGCCCCGGCAGACAGGGTAATATCCGCCGTAACTCGTTCCACGAAAACCCCTTGCGATCGGAAAGCTGTCCGCGGACGGCGGAAATCCGGTCGGTCAATCACGCAAACCGGACCTTCTCGGAGGGCCTCTTACGTGGGGGAAACCGGCGTTGTCCTGCCATCTTGCTCACTTTGCGCGAACTCGACTAACGGTTCGCGTGTCTAAAGACGAAGTTGGCACGAGTCGGCGAGTTTCCCCGACCCGGCCTCTCACCCGGAAGCGAGTAACCGACTTGACGGGGCCGGCCGGTTATGCCAACCTGAACAATAGGGGGCCAATCCCCGCTCTCCCGCAACAACCGGGAGAGCTGTTCGTCGTTCGTGTTCTCTCGAACCGCGCAAAAGCGCAGAGGTTTACCATGAGTAGGCTCATTCACGCGATCGCCGGCCGGAATACCGACCTCCTCGGCAAGCGCCAGGACCGGAACATCGCCACCGGATTGCCCACGCATGGTTTGCGCATTCTTGATGCTGCGCGGGGTCTGTTGGAGTGGTTTTGCCGGCGCCTAGGGACCGGTTTGACCGCGTCGCCACGATGTGGCGCGGCACCGGTCGCGGTTAGCGAGGCGGGATTAGCCCGCCTCCAGGGGATGAAACGCTCCCCAATGCGCCGGCACGACCGCCTCTTGCGCGCCGGGTATCCGCAGCGCCACTGGCCATCCTGAGCCTTCGGGGCGGGAATCGGCATCGGCTGGCGTAGCCGGCGGGACCCGGGGCCACTCGGCGGCCTAGGACGCGTCTCCTGGCGCACCGCGGGCCACTCCAAGCACGCCCGACTTCGCCTTCGGCGGCGTCGGCCCTTCACGAAGAGAGAGAACCATGAAACTTGCTCAGCCGCAAACGCTTGCAGAAAAGAAGCAACTCGTGCAACTGGTCCGTGCCGCGCAGCAGGGCGATCGGCAGGCATTTGGCCCCCTGTTCGATCGCTTCCGGCGCGCGGTGTACGCCACCGCCCTGCGCCGGCTGGGCAACCATGCCGAGGCGCAGGAGCTGTGCCAGGAGGTGTTCCTCCAGGCGGTCCGGAAGATCGGGCAGCTCCAGAACCCGCTCTGCTTCGGCGGATGGCTCCGCGCCATCGCCCGGCGGATGGCGATCAACCGTGCCGTGCGCCGGCGACCGGTGATCGCCCGTCCTGCGGGAGAGCTGGAGGCCGACTGCGTCGAGCGGCAAACCCCGCTGGGCGAGGTTCTCGCGCGGGAGCGGCGCGACCAGATCCACTCGGGCCTGAACCGGCTGACCGACATGGACCGGGACACGCTGGTGGCCTTCTACTTCCAGGGCGAGAGCCTGGAGGAGATGAGCAACCACTTCCAGTCGCCGGTGGGGACGATCAAGCGCCGGCTGCACGTGGCCCGCAAGCGGCTGGCCAGGCAACTGGCGGTCTTGGCTCCGGCGTAGCACGGACGGCGCGCCGCGCAGAAAGAAAGACTTCCGAAGTCTCAAAAAGACTTCGGAAGTCTGTTTCGAGCCCGCTTACGATCTCGGCGGGGCGCCGAGGAGCTTCTCTTCTTCCTCTTCCTGGATGATGATCCGGGGCGTGACCATCATCATCAGGCTTTGGGTCTCGCGGCCGATGCCCACGTTCTTGAACAACCGGTTGATGTAGGGGATCTTGTTGAGGATCGGCACGCCGGCCTCGTTGCGGCCCTCCTTGAGCCGCTTAATGCCGCCCAAGAGGACCGTGCCGCCGTCGGGAACGCTCACCGTGGTGTTCACGGTGAAGAAGGAGAAGGTCGGCAATTGCACCGTCGTGCCGCCGCGAGTGGTCTCCCGCCGGTTCGTCTTCTTCGTGCTGTCGTTGGGCTGGTCCTGGACGCCGCTCGCCGAGGCGTCGTCGACGGTCGTTTCCGTGCCCACGAAGGTGAAGGTGTCGACCTTGCCGATCTGGCTGAAGTAGGGAACGACGGTCAGCCGCACGAAGCGGCGGTCGCTGGACACGACGGCCTGAACGCTGAGGAACGTCCCCTCGGAAAGGACGACGATCACCGGCTGGTTGGCAGCGGCAAAATCGCCGACCACCGGGACCACGCTCATCACGAACGGGCTCTGCGACTGGTCGCTGACCATTCCATACTGCCCGTTGAAAAGTGTGACCTTGGGTGCCTGGAGCACGTTGCTGCGGCGGTCGGCCTGGGCCGCCTCCATGAAGAAAAACGCTTCGATCTCGCTCAGGATGGCGAAGCCCATCGTGGCCCCCGACCCGGGGTTATAGCCGCCGAACTGCGGCACCGCCAGGGTGAAACTGTCCTGGGTGAACGGGATGTCCAGGTCCGCCGTGAACACGTTCGGAGCCGACAGGCCGACGGTCATGCTGGAGTCGTGGCCCAGCTCTTTGTAGAGCGAGGGTCGCGTGTCGCGCACGGGAGGGCTCGTTTTGCTGCCGGGGGTGCCGGGACTGGTGACCCGGCCGAAGATCATGCCGGGATGGTCGGTGCGATCGTTGATGGCGAAGTCGAAGTCCACGCCGATCCGCTCGAAGAAATTGTCGTTCAGGGTGATGAACCGGACCTCGATGGTGACCTGGAGGTCCTGCATCCGCCGCAACTGTTCCAGGAGGTCGACGATCTGATCGTGGACCTCTTGCGTGTTGCTGACCACGAGGCTGAGGTTGATCTCAAACGGGGCAATCGAGCCGGGTCCGCCCATGTCGTCCCAACTATCGGGCTGGATGGTGGCGGTGATGAGCTCGATGAGGCTGTCAAAGTCGGCCTGGGCCCCACCGCCGAGGTTGCCCGGCTGGTTGGAGATCGGCAAGCCGGTGGGGACGCTGCCGCGATTGTTGGGGGACAACTGAGCCATGACCGTGGGGTCAATCGCGGCGGTGGCCGGGCGGCCGTCGCGGCTGGCGACCGCGGCCAACGGCGCCATGGCGCCGCCGGGGAAGCCGCCGTTGAGTAAGCTGACGTTGGCCGCCATCGCGCCCCGGTAGGCCCCCTCCAAGCCGAGCCCTCCGTTGGGCACGAAGTTGGGGATCGGGATGACCAAGTCGGCCACGTTGTAGGTTTCCGTGTAGATCTCCCCCTTTCGCGAGTCTTCGCTCGTGATCTTCAGGACTTCGTCCTTGATCACCCAGCTCAGGCGCAAGGGGCGGAGGATCAGGTTCAACGCGCTTTCCAGCTTGATTTCCTGGCGGAGATCGATGTTGATCGGACTGTCGCTGGTGACTCCCTGGTCGGCCAGCCCTTGGGGATCCAGGTAGATGTTGACCCCGGCCAATTGGGCCAGGGAGTCAATGACCTTGGTCAAGGGGGCGTTCTCGAATTGGAGCGAGACCGGCGTCTTGAGCTTGTTGCGGATCTCCACCTCCCGTTCCGACATCCGTCGGCCCCGTTCCCGGCCGAATCGGGACCGCCGGGTAGTGAGGTCTCGCCACTGCCGCGCCTCGGGAAGCAGGTACGGGTTGTCCGAGTCGAAGGGGATGGACGCCACGTCCACGTTGCCCATTTCCCTCATGAATCCGTCTTCCTTGTTCCCCTTGACCGCCATCGCGTTGGCGAAGTGGCGGAGCATCTTGGCTTCGGTGACCAGTTGGTTGGCAAGCTGGTTGTCGGGGGCCAGCTCCAGGGCCTGCTTTGCGACGACCTCGGCCTCGGCAAAGCGGTGCTCGTGGACCAGGCTGTTGAACTCGTCGACCTTCTGGGCGAGCTTGTTCTGGAAATCGAGCGTCCCCTGACGCTCGCGGTCGATCTCCTGCCGGACCTGCCGGTTCTTCTCTTCCAGCTCGATCCTGGGGCGGTTTTCCGCGATGTACTTCCGCAAGTCGGCCAGGTCGCGGTCGATCCGCCGCAGCAACTGGTCCTTCGAGGCGGAATCCAGGCCCGAGGACTCGACCTTAGAGCGGGTCTGCTCCAAGAGCGACAGGGCGCTCTTGGGGTCCGTCTCGCGGACCTTCAGCGCCGTGGTTTCATTGTGGGCGACCTCCGAGGCCAGTTGCCTTGCCGCCAACTGCTGTTTGGCCGCGGCATCGTCCACGGCCGACGGCACCGCGGCCGCCGGCCGGGCGGACGCCGTTGCCGCCGCGGTGAGCATTTGCAGGTGATCCTGCAAGCGCCGGGCGGTCGTCGGATCCAAGTCGCCCACGTGCTGGTACGCCTGGCGGAACAACTGGAGGGCGGCTTGCGTATCGTGGGCCTTCAGCGCCGCTTCCCCTTGCTGGAACAGCGTCAGACCGGGGTTGGACTGGCCCGAATCGGCGGCCAGGATGTTCCGGGTGGGGTCGTTGGCCTGGTCGTATACGGCGTGCGAAGCGCGGCGATCGAAGTCGGCTCCCGTGGCCGGGGCGACCATCTCTCCGCTGGCGGGGATCACGTCTCCGCCCCGGCGGCCTTGACGCCGGATCGCGGCGATCCGATCCAGGAGGCCCTCCGGCCGCGGCTCGTATGGGCTGAACTGCACCCGGAGCCGCAAGGCCTCGGTGGCCAGGCGTTCGGCCTCGTCCAGGTCCCGCCAGCGCAACAGCCCGTCGGCCTGATCCATGAGGATGCGGGCGTGTTCGCGGCGCCAAGCGTCGGTGTTGCCCCGGTCGGCCCGCTGGGCCATCAGGTCCGAGAGCCGTCCGACGAGCGTTTCCACTTTCTCCGGGGTGTCGTCCGTGGGCCCGTATTGGACGCCCATGGCCCGGACTTGCTGCACCTTATCTCTGGCGCGGCGGACGTCGCCGAGGGCCAGGGCACGTCGAGCCGCCAAGAGGAGTTCGCCGGCTTGGGCCCGGCCGGCATCGCGCCCTTCGGCGCCTGCGGGGGAAGACATTCCGGCGGGTAGGCCGGACCGCCGTTCGGCAGACGGCGGGATCTGAGTCATTGGATCGGTCGGGGGAAGAGGAATGACGGCCTTCGTGGCGGCGAGCCCCGGCGGCACGTCCGGCTCGTCCGGCGAGCCGCCCGCCCGCCGGATGTCGGCCGCCAACTTGTCCGGAGAATCCTCGCTCGGACCGAAGGCCGCCTGGTGCCTGGTGGCCTCGCGGTACCAGTACGTCGCCCCGAGGAGATTCCTTTGCGCCAACTCCTTGCGAGCCTTGAGGATGCAGGTCTTGGCTTGGCTCTTCGCATCGGGTAGGAGAGAGGCGGCGGGATCCGCGCTTCGGGAGACAAACGGGTCGACCGGCGAGGCCTCGGGCCTATCGCCCGGCCGCGTGGATCCCGTCGAACCGGCGCGCAAGGGGAACTTGCCGACCGCCAACCGCTTGCGATCGAGGTCCCGGCGGGCCTTCTGGGCCGTGTCGCCGAAGTACATGGGACCGTAACGCACGTCCAGCGCCTCCGCCTGAGCGATCAACCGGTCTGCGGTCTCCAAGTCGCTCTCCGTCATCGCCTGCCGGGCACGACGAAGGAGGTCGTCGGCCTGTTGGCGCCTGTCCTCCAAACGGCTGCCGGCCCCCGACGCCGCCCCGACCCTGTCGAGCGTGGAGTTCGGGTCCCTGGAGATAGGCTCGGCCGGGACGTGCGTCACCGAGAAACCCAGTGCCACTGCGATCAGGCCGGGGAGCATTCTTGCGGTCGTTTTCAACACACGATTCTCCTTTCGAGACTCGCAGAGTTCCCTTGCGGTTTGGACGGGTTCAAGTCGCGCGATTCCGCGTTGGGGAAGCCGCAACGGCAGGCTGCGTTCCCGGAAAACTCCTGCTTTCGACGGAGGCACGCAACCCGGGCCGCAACGGGGGACTATCCGCCCGCGGGACACCAGCGACGATAGACTCTTCGCATCAGGTTCCAGAGATTCGGTAGAAGAGAGCGGGATAAATACTCGCCGGAAAAAAAAGGGTCAAGGGCACTTCTTGAGGATTTCCATGCCCGGCGGGCCCTTGGCCGCCTCACGCGGCCGCCGCGGCGCCCCTACGACCCCTAAATGCAGGGGACTGGGCAATCTGCAAGAGGTGATGCTGCCTGGAATGGACTACAGAAAACGCGAAAGGCTCACGCTTTGAGGGGATTGCGTGAGCCTTCTGCTTGTGTTGACGTTCAAACCCGCGGCGAAACCGCGGCGACTCTCACGAGCCTCTCCTTCGGCCACCTCTCTTCCCGCCGTCGTCCAGATCGCCCATCCCGGGCATCATCGGCCCCATCTGAGAGCCCACCGGTCCCTTGGGCCCCATCATGGGACTCATCATGGGACTCATCGATGACCCCACAGGCCCCTTGGCCGCGCCTGCTTTGCCCGCCCCCTTCGGCATCCCCGGGTAGTTGGCAGGCATGCCTGGGTACATCCCGGCAGGCCCCTTGGCCTTCGTTCGCCCGGTTTTCGGCAACTTGCCGGAGTCGTCCGGCGAGCCCGTGGGCATCAGTATGTCGGTATTACCGCCCCCGACCATGGTGCCTCTCAGCGTTTCCCCCTCCGGCGGCTTGAGAACGCGGAACTCCGCCAGATCGTCCAGCTCGTTGCGGACCGCCAAGTTTCCTTCGGCATCCACCAGGAGGACGTTGCGGGGTTCGAGCAGCTCCCGATCCTTCCCCGGCAAGGGCGTCCCCCCCGCGAGGTCCAGGACGATCGCGTTGGTCAAGTAGTCGATGTTCTTGCTTTCCTCCTCCCGGGCACCGGTCAGATCGGTGACGCCGTCCCTGCTGCCCACCATCGTCATAGCCATCGGCACGCCGTAGGGAGACATACCCGTGTTGGCCGGCGTGAAGGGGCGATTGGCGAAATTGAGCAGTTGCCCGCGAATCGCGGGGAACTCCTCAAAGGCCGTCGAGCCGTCCTCCATGTCCAGATGGACGAGGAGCAGATTGGCGGCTCGATCGTTTGCCTTGGCCGGAGCCAGCACGACGCGGGAATCCATCGGCACCGTCGCCGCAGGGCTCTGCAAGCTCCAGCCAACCTCCAAGTGCGCCTTCTTGCCCAGGTCTTCCTGCTGCAAGAACCGCGCTTCAATGCCGTAGTTGGGGTTGAAGACCAGGAGATTCACCCGGTACTGATAGTGCTTCCCGGGCTCAACGTTGAAATCGAAGAACCGGAACAGGAGGTACTCCGGCACTTGCTCCTGCTCCATCTCACCGTGCAGATCGCCTGCGCCGCCCGGCATTCGGCCCATTCCGGAAAAGCCCGGGCCGTCCGGCGAGCCGCCGCTGGGCATCGCGCCCGTCATCGGCGGCCTCATGGGTCCCGACATTCCCCCCATCATCGGCGGCCTCATGGGTCCCGACATTCCCCCCATCATCGGCGGCCTCATGGATCCCGACATCCCTCCCATCATCGGCGGCCTCATGGATCCCGACATCCCTCCCATCATCGGCGGCCCCGAGGACCCGGACATCCCCGTCCTTGGCACCATACCTCCGTAGCCACCCGGCATGTCCGCGGACCCTTCCATCCCCATCGTAGCCGGGGCATCGGGGTCGTCGGGCTCATCGGCCTGGACCGGCCTGGCAGGCCGCCTCGGCCTTTGGGTTTTCTTCTCCTTGTCGGCGGCCCCGGTTTTCTCGTCTCCCTTGGTTCCCTCCGCAGATTCCCCCTTGTCCTTGCCTTCCTTGGCCTGCCGATCTCGCGCGCCCAGGTCGCCGTAGGCTCCCGTGCCTTCCACCCCGAAGACATGGAAGGGGATATCGGGATGCCCGACCTCCGGGCCCCAGGGCCGGTTCACGAGCGGTCCCAAAGAAAAGACGAAAGGCACCTTCGCGGGCGGCGGAAAGTAGCGCTCGTCAACCAATTCCTGGCCCTGGCCCGTCGGTCCCCAGTTGTACGTTAGGTTGACCATCTCGATGACGTTCACCGATTCCCACTTCGGCTGGCTGCCTTCATCGCGAGGGTCGACCTCCGCCCGCTGCACGCGGAAATACGTGTACACGGGGAAGTCCCGAGTGGGGTCCCGGGGATAGGCGTCCTGGAAGGCGGTCTGGTAGGCTTCGACTTGCTTCCGGTAATCGAACACCCCGGTGATCACCACCCAGCGCTGCCCTTTGACCGTCTGCATCCCGGCGTCCATGCCCGCCTCCATGCCCTGCACCATGGCAAAGCCGCCGTGGCCGCCGGCTGCCCGCAGCTTTGCCAGGGGGAAGAGCTTGGGCATGCCGCGCGGTTTGACGATTTCGAACAACGGCGGCCGCCACAGCACCTTGTGGTCGAGCCACTTGGTCCCGACCGGTTTGTGGATCCCGTCCGCGTCCTTTCCGAAATCGCGGATCGCCGGGGACTGAGGCTCGAATTCCTTGACGTGTTTCTCGGCCTTGCTGGCCTCGTTGGCCAGCTCCGTGGGGTTGAAGTCGACGCCCCTGCCCCTTCCAATCGCCTGGTACACAAAGCCCAGGAAACAAAGCACCACCACGCCGAAGACCACCTTCTCGACGTGTTCGAGGAGGCCTTGCTTCAGCGAGTTCGGGTCGAGCTTCAGTTTGAGTTTCATCGGTTGCCCTCCTGCTGGTTCCGTGCAACGAGGCCTGTGTTGACTCAGTTGGTTCAGTTACGACCCTTGGACCGGCATCCCCGTGGCCGAAGGCGCCGCCGAGCCACCGGTTCCGGCCGGCGACGCAACCGGTGGATTCGGCAAGCCGGCTTCCAGCGCCTTAGAGTCCGGCGGTGGCGGATTGAAGATATAAATGATCCCTTGGATTTCCACGGTCAACTCCATCGAGCTCTCCTCGGGAGAGGTCCCGCCGCCAGCCCGATAGGCCCCACCCAAACCTGCTGCGCCGCCGTCCGGCGATGACATCCTCGCTCCCATGCCACTTCCATATCCCTTCATCATCCCGCCCATCGAGGGCATAGCGCCCATGGAGGGCATGGCGCCCATGGAGGGCATGGCGCCCATGGAAGGCATCTTCCCCATGCTGCTACTGCCGGAGGTCGGTGAGTCCGGCGAGCCCGCGCCCAAGCCCATCCCCGAAGTGCTACCCATACTCATACCCATGCCGGTACCCATCCCCATGCCCATTCCCATTCCTCTTCCAGCCCCCATCGGCATACGGCCTCCGGTTCCAAAGCTCCCTTGACTGCCCCCTTCGGGTTGAATACTCACGCGGCGCACCACGACCGGCATACTGGAATTGCCGCATTCGGCCAACAGCTTGGGAATCGCCCGTTGGTCCACCACCAGCGCCATGTGGACGGGCATCATCTTGAACTCTGCGAAGGGATGTTTGGCATCGGCCGTCAAGGGGTTCCCGGTCTGGTCCACGTACCTGAGGTGCCTTGGCTCCAGGCTCGCCCCCATCATGCCCATCATTCCGCCGCCCATGCCCATGCCCATCGGCCCCATGCCCGACATGCCGCCGCTGGGCGGCAGCACCGCGGTGGAGGGCCCGTCGGGAGAGCCCGCGCCGCCAGAGGAGGAAGAGGACGGCGCCGAGCTAGAGCCTCCGGTCGGAGGCCTGCCGCCCGAGGCCCCGCCGGCCGAACCGCCGCCGGACGCGCTACCGCCGCTGGCGCCGGCGGGGGGCTGAGCGCCGTAACCGGCCGGCATCATCCCCATCCCGGAACCACCGCCGGATCCCGTCGGATAACCCGCCCCCATGCCCATACCGCCGCCGGAAGCCCGGCCCTGCATCGCCGCGAACTGAGGGGCCGCCTCCGATCCGATCGCCAGGGTGATGATCCGCTTCACGGGGGCGTTGTGCTGGCCGGTGGCCGGCCCATTGGTCGCCTTGATGATCCTCAGCAGGGCCTCATAGACCCAAAGGTCCTCCTGGGCAACGCGGACCTGAAGCGTCGTCGGCAGGCGCTCCCAGTAGAAGCGCCCCTCCAAACGCGACCGATCCGCCGGGTCCCAGTCGACGATCCCGGTGAACTGCGACTCGCTCGGGCCGGGTTCCTTCGCCTTGCTGCCATCCGCGGTCGTCCCGCCTGTCTTGCCGTCCTTCGGGGCCGGGGCTTGGGGGTCCCGCTTCGCGTCGCCCTTCTTGTCGGTTTTCTTGCTGGGCCTCTTACCCGTCTTCATTCGGTCTAGATAGTCCTGCCGCTCGTCCTGCGTCATGCGGGTTTCGACGAAAATGAACAACTCGGGCAGGTACTTCGCGATGAAGTTCTGGTAGACTTCCCGATAGGTGGGCGGGATCTCCTGGTCCGGTTTCAATGCCTTGATGATGGCGCGGAACTGCCCCGCCGCCAAGTTGGGCCACTGATTCATGCGCGTTTGCGCCTCGTAGAGCTTGCCCCATGCCTGGAACACGCTCTCGGTCATCGCGCCGTGCCCTTTCTTCCACAGCTCCACGGTCTTCTCGTTGGCCGGGCTTGCGTCGGAGCCGAGCTGTTTCATTTCCTTGTACGTCGAATCGAGCTTCGACTTGCGTTCGCTGGTCTTGCCCGACAACTGGGAAGTGGCGGTATGCCAGATGCCCAGCGCGACAAGGACGGTGATCCCGCAGAGCACCCAGAAATGGTACTTCTTGACCCCTGCCAAGACGACTTTGACTTGATCCATCGCTGAGTTCCTCCGTCAGGTTGTCCCGCTGGGAAACTGAGACCCGCCGTTACGGTTGCCCCTTGGTCGGCTGCTTTGCGCTCCCCGGAGGGCCGGATACCGATGTCTCCCCGGCCGCCGCCGGTCCGCTCGGCGCCGGTGGACTCGCCGCCGGTTGGCTCGGCGCCGGTTGGCTCGGCGCCGACGCGCCGCCTTGTGCTGCCGGGCCGGGAGTTGGAGCAGCACCGCCGGGTACGGGCGGCTGACCGGATGCCGGTGCCGGACCTGGCGCTGCGGGTGCCGGACTTGGTTCCGCCGGTGCCGGACCTGGCGCCCCCGCTTGGGTTTTCGAAGCGGTCTCGCCAGTCTGCGCCTTCTTCTTCTTTTCGAGCCGTTCCGTCGGGGTGGTTGGTTGCCAGACAAACTCGATAGTAAAGTCAAACTGCTGCAGCTCAATCCTGCCGTCGTTGCCACCCCCTGCCCCCCCCGCAGGTGATCGCGTCGTACCGGGCAGCCCCCGCGCCCCCATAGGAGAAGCCATGGGAGACATCCCCGAGCCCGTTGGCCTCATCCCGGCCATGCTGGCACCCGCCATAGGCATCATCGCGCCGGATCCCATGCCGGACATGACCGGCCCCCGCATGCTGGGCACCGCACCCGAGCCGGACCCCATCGTTGGCGGCCTCATTCCTGACCCGGAAGGGTAGGACGTCCCCCTGCCCATGCTTCCCGGCATCACCGGGCGTGACGACGCGATCCCCGGACCATCGGGGGACGTTCCGCCCGAGGTCGTGTAATCGCCGGGCTCGAGTGCCGCGTATGGGTTTTGCACGTAAACCGTCTGAGGTCTCCCCGGATCCACGAGTGCCGCAAAGCCAATGCCCAAGTCCTTCATAGAGACGAGTTCGATTTCTGGGTCCGGGATTCCCGAGGGGATAGGCACCTGGCCGGACTGCAAGTTCTTAATCAGGGTGTTGCGAACGTAGGTGGCCGCCATGTTGGTCGGGTCGGCGTTGTGGTAGTGATACCCCCTGATTTCAACGAGCCAACCGGGACCTACAGGTCCCCCCTTGACCCCTTCGGCTCCGGAAACTCCGGCGGAGGCCGAAGCCGGTGTGCCGGTGGGGGCGTCCGGAGAACCGGTGCCGGTGGTCGAGCCTGCCGGGGCGGGACTCGCGGCCGTGCCCGCCTGGCCGGTCGCCGCGGTGCCCGTCGCGGCGGGCGCCGCAGCCCCGCCGCCCGAATCGGCCGCACCGCCGCCGGCCGCTTGTGCGGCGGCCTGCTCCTCGGGGCTGAGCTCGAGAAAATCCTGCTGTTTCCTCATGGCGAACCAAGCGTCGAAGCTCTCCATACGCTGGCAGTCGATGCTCAGGACGTGTACCTGGTTGCGCTGGTCGATCTCTTCGGGGACGGGTCCCAGGTCCTTGGGCAGGCACTCGTTGACCGCCTTGAGGAACTCCAACCAGCGCTGCCGCCCCTCGATGCTCTCCACCACGTTGATGCCGATCTTCTTGGTGGCGTCAAACCGGGTTTGGACCTCGTCGGCTTGCTGCTTCACGTCCTTGGCGTACCGCGACACGGAACTCGCCTTCTGCTCGGCGTCCTGGAACCGGCTCTCGCGAACCGTGGACCATGCCCGGGAATAGCCGACGAAGCTTAGGGCGCACGCCAACAGGAGCACGGCGGCGCAGGCCACGGCCCAGGGCTTCTTGGCGTCGATCAGCCGGTCCTTGACGATCTCCTTCGGCAACAGATTCGTCCGCAGCAGGCCCTTCTTGAGCCCCTGGAGGGCCAGCCCGTAGGAGACCGGGAAGCAGGCCAGGTTCTCCTGGAACGCCGGGGCGCTTAGGACTTCCGAGCCGGCGAGGCTGCGGTACGATTCCAGCCGTCCCACCTCCATGCCGAGGCTTTGGGCGAGGTATCTCCGCAGTCCGGGCAGCTTGATCCCGTTGCCCAAGGCCAGGACGCGCTCAATCTTCGCGGCGCGGTCGAGCGTGCTGAAGTAGCCGATCGAGCGCTGGATCTCCGTCAACAGGTCGCTGAACACCGACCGCATGGCCTGGAAAACGGCCTTGGGGTCTTCGGCCGTGGCGGCGTTCCGCTTGAGGTGCTCGGCCTTGGCGAACGTGAGCTTCAACTCTTTGGTGAGGGCTTTGGTGAAGTGGTTGCCGCCCAGCGGGATGCTCCGCTGCCACACGCGGTAGCCGTTCGTGATGACCAGATCCGACGCGTCGGTCCCCATCGAGAGGATCACCGTCGAAGGCGGCGGATTGTCCGGATCGTATTCGTCGGGCGGGGGAATGTCCTGCAACTGGTCGAAGCAGGCGAAGTTGTAAAGCGACAGCGGCGTGAGCTGGATGACGTCCACGTCGATCCCCGCACGCTCAAACGGCTCCAAGGCGCGGAACACCTGGTCCCGCTTCATCGCGAAGAGGCCGACCTCCGTTTCCAGCACGAAGCCCCCCTCCTCGCTTCCCCCGCCCATCCGCTGGTAGTCCCAAATGACGTCGTTCAGGTCGAACGGGATCTGCTGCCGGGCCTCGTAACGAATAATGTCGGGGATCTTCCTCGACTCGACCGGGGGCAGCTTGATGAACCGCGCCAGGCCGCTCTGCCCCGAAACCGAGATGGCCACGCGGTCGCCGCGGACGCTGTTGCGGGAAAGGAACTCGCCGAGCGCGTCGGCGATCAGCTCGGCCGGCTCCGCTCCCGGCTGGGTAAGAATCTTGGGATACTCGATGTAGTCGAACGCCTCGGCGATCACGCGATTGGGCTCGTCCGCCGGGCGCAAGCGCAGGGCCTTGAGCGAGCAATTGCCGATGTCGATACCCCATACGGCGTCGGTCTTGGCCATCGTGTGACTCCTCTCTCTATCCCGGACTCGTGACCGCGTGGACCGGCGTCGTCCCTAACCCCCGGAGGATTGCTGACCGGACAAGGGCTGACCCACAAGAAGTGCGCATTCGGGGCGACTCTAGTCCCCTCTCTACCCAATCTATCGCCGCTAAGCCGCTCGTGTCAACTAAAACTCCCCGGGGATTCGCCCGTAAATCCCCGCGGCGACTAGCTTTCCGCCGCACGAAACCGAGGCGCCTCGACTGGACCCGGGCCGCCGGGTATCGTGGACAATTGGCGGGGCGCCCCGGGGTTCTGCGGGGGCAGGGTCCGCTTGCGCCGCGGGGAATAGTTGTAAGTCGTTGTCCAGCATGAACTTCAAAGAGCTGATCGTACTCCTGCCGTGTGAAAGCCTGGAGACGCTTTCGCTCCATCGCGAGGGGACCGAGGCGGAGGAACTCCTCGCGGGCTGGTCGGGCCTGTATCATCCGGACATCCTGGCCCGCGCCGAAGGCACTCCCAAATGGGCCCGCGCGGAAACCCCGCCGGAGACCCCGGGCGGGAGCCTGATCGTAATCCCCCAGTCGTCAGAACCGTCGCTCCCACCCGATTGGCTGGCGCAGGCGGAAAGCTCCGGGGCCCGGCTGATTCGCGGCTTCCAGGACCGGGCCCGGCTGATCGAGGCGGCCTTAGGGCCTCTGGACGACGGCTTGCCCCGGATTGACCCTGCCCTGGCCGGCGATTTCCTTGCCCTGGGGTTCTGTCATTTCCAGGTGGAAGTGCTCACCCGCCAGTTGCGCTACATGAGCAACCTCGACGAAGAGCGATTCCGCCGCCACCTCACCGACGCCGTCCAGAGCGCGGTGCAAGGGGATCCGGCGGCGTCGCGCGAGCACCTCCGCGGGGCTTTCGACCGGTTGACCGAGGCCCGGGAGTATTTCTATCCCGTCGAGACTTACCTGCTGGATCTGACCCTCGCGGCGCCCACGACGCTGGGCCGGTCGCTGCGGGACGAGGTCGCGTCCGGGCGGCTGATCAACCTCCTCATCTCCGGCCGCACGGTGGAGCAGATGGCCCGGGAGGAGCCGGCCACGCTGGCCAACCTCCGCGAGGGCCTCCAGAGCGGCAACGTGACCCTCATCGGCGGTGAGTACGACGAGGAGGAATTGCCGCTGTTGAGTGCGGAGGGGATTGCGGATCAACTGCGGCGCGGCCTTGCCGTCTACCGGCAGCACCTGGGCTGCCGGCCCACGGTCTTCGGCCGCCGGCGGTTCGGCCTGACGCCGCTCTTGCCGCAGATTCTCCGCCAATTCGGGTTCGCCGGGGCCCTGCACTTCACCCTGGACGACGGCCGCTTCCCCAGCGCCAGCCAAAGCAAGATCCGCTGGGAGGGTCTGGACGGCACGGAGATCGAGAGCCTTGCCCGGGTCCCGTTGGAGGCGGTCAAACCGGAGGGCTATCTGCGGCTCTCCGAAAGGCTCGGCAACACGATGGACGTGGATCACGCCGCCACGATCGCCTTCGCCCATTGGCCAGGACGGTCGAGCCCGTGGTACGACGATCTCTGGCGGATGCACCAATACGGCCCGGTGCTGGGCAGGTTCACGACCGCTAGCAACTACTTCCAAAGCACCTTGTACGCAGGCCGCACCGAGCGCCACGAGGCCGACAAGTACCGCTCCCCGTACCTATGGCAAGAAGTAGAAGCGGAGGGAAAGGATCCGATCTCTCGGTGGGTGAGCTACCACCGCCGCGAAGAATGGGCCCATCGCCTGCAATCCCTCGGTGCGATGGCTGCCCTCGCCCGCGAGGAGACGTGCCCACCGGCCGACGCGCACGCGGCACCGGCCGACGCGGAATCGTGGGCGCCGGCTGATTCGGGCAATTGTCTCCCGAGCGAAGAAGCCCTCCGCGGCCGATTGCAGGAAGCAGTCGCCCGGTTTCCCTCCCTGGTGTCGGGCGGGAGATCGTGTCGTTCCGGCCGGGGCGGCCTTCTAGTGGTCAATCCGCGGAGTTTCCCGCGGCGAGAGTACCTCGACGTTTCCCACTACGACGGCCTGCCGGAGGTCTCCAAACCGGTGCTGGCGGCGGTCGAGTCGGGCCGGCACAAGCAGGTTCTGGTCGAAGTGCCGGCGATGGGATTCGCTTGGGTCGGACCCGAGCCGGGCGAAGCCTCCCCCGCTGCCCGGAAGAAAGCCAGGAAGACCGCCGATCTGCCGTCCTTGGCCGAAGGGAACGTGCTGCGGAATGAGTATTTCGAGGTGACGGTCAATCCGCTCACCGGCGGCATCCAGGCGATGCACAATTTCGGGGTCCGGGCCAATCGCTTGGCAGAGCAAATCGGCATGCGACTCGCGCGCCCCGCGCGCGCCTCGCGGGACGTCGAGCCGGGGGCCGAAGAGGAATACTCCCTGATGGCGGCCGACGAAGTG
>CAYGZA010000018.1:0-36663 GCA_964354135.1 uncultured Planctomycetaceae bacterium | reverse complement strand
CGCCGTGCTCGCGGCACCACTGGCCGAACTGGCGGACGAACGCGTCGGGGATTTCCCGCGGCAGCTTCTTCCAGTCCTGCCGGTACTGGTTGGGAAACACCTCCTGAAACTGCGGGATGCCGAAGTGGGCCAGGTTCACCAGGCAGGTGCTATCGTCGATGATCAGGCTCACCGGGACGCGGTCCTGCGGATTGAGCACCTTGACGGCGTCCGCCTGCTTGGGACGGTCGCCTTTCAATTGCGCGAAGAGCGGCGACGCAAAGAGCTTCGCCCCGGCGATGCCCAGGGCCGCGGCCTTTACAAACTCCCGCCTCGAAAAGCGCGATACTTCGGGATGGACGATCGCCATAGCTCAACCTCCCCAACAGCCGGAATGACGGCGGCAAACAGGGCGCATTCTACCGGCGCGGCATTCAGTCCACCACGGCGCGGACGGGTGCGTTAGCGGATTGCCTCTCGTTCCCGCGCTCCGGCGCGGGAACTCGCTGGCACGGCGGTTTTCAATCCCGCTGCGAGCGGGTACACTCAATAGAGGGGTCGCGGCCGGCAACCGCCATCGTGCGGCAGGCGGCGCCCCCCGTTTCCCGCCTGACTTACCGGAGCAGCAGTCGTGTTCAGATCCAAGCGTCTGTGGGTAGCCATTCTGTGTCTTGCCGCCGGGGCAGCCGCATTCAACCGAGCCATCGCCGACGACTGGCCCGCTTGGCGGGGGCCGGACCGGGACGGCATCTGCAAGGAAACGGGGCTGCTCAAGGAGTGGCCCGACGGCGGGCCGGAACTCCAGTGGAAGGCCACCGGCCTGGGCGAGGGCTACAGCGGGCCCGCCATCGTCGGCAATCTGCTCTACACGATGGGCAACCGCGACGGGCAGGAATGGGTCATCGCCCTCGATTGGACCAAGCGAGGAAGCCCCGCCTGGGCGACGCCCATCGGCCGGGTCCGCACCGACGGCGGCGGGTATCCCGGCCCGCGGTCCACGCCCACCTTCGACGGCGACCGGCTCTACACCCTCGGGGCTGCCGGAGACCTGGTCTGCCTCGATGCCCGCAACGGCAAGCCGGTCTGGCGCCGCGACCTGGTGGCCGACTTCGGCGGTCAGAGACCGGGTTGGGCCTACGCCGAATCGGTGCTGGTGGACGGGCCGTGGGTCGTGTGTACGCCAGGCGGCCCGAAGGCGACCATGATGGCCCTCCTGAAGAGCAACGGCCACCCGGTCTGGACGGCCCCCGTCGGCGACCCGGCGGCCTACAGCTCGATCGTCCGGGCCTCCATCGGCAGGGTGAAACAGTACGTGCAACTGACGGGCAAGGGCGTGATCGGCGTCGAAGCCAAGACCGGCAAGTTCCTCTGGCGCTACGACCGGCCGGCCAACGGCACGGCCAACGTCTCCACGCCCGTCTGGTACGCCCAGACGATCTTTGCCGCCAGCAACTATGGGGTCGGCGGCGGCCTGGTCTGGCCCAAGAAGACTCCCCGCGGGTTCCAGCCCGAGGAGATGTACTTCGTCAAACAGATGAAAAACCACCACGGCGGCCTGATCCTCGTGGACGGCCACCTTTACGGCGCCGACGACAACCGCCTCACCTGCATCGAGTTCAAGACCGGCAAGGTGACGTGGGCCGACGCCAGTTGCGGCAAATGCTCGCTGGTGTATGCCGAAGGGATGCTCTACGCCCGCAACGAGAACGGGCCGGTGAGCCTGGTGGAGGCGACGCCCGAGGGCTTTCGCTTGCACGGGCGTTTCAACCAGCCCGACCGCAGCGGCAAGAACAGTTGGCCGCACCCGGTGATCGCCGGCGGCCGGCTTTACCTGCGCGACCAGGACGTACTCTTGTGTTACGACGTGCGGGCGGAGAAGTGAGAGATTAGAGGCGAGAGGCGAGGGACGAGAGCCCGACCCTACCGGCTTGTTTCGAGTTCTACCGCTTGTCAATCCTGCTTCGGTCTGCTATGATACTCCCCGGCATGAAGGGACGGACCCATGCCGCAATGTCTCTGCAACGGGTTTCCGCCTCGACGTGCGGGAACCGATCTTCAAGTCAACCGAAGGAGGACGTGATGGCAGTCAAGAAGGCAGCGACGAAGAAGGCAGCCAAGAAGCCGGCCAAGAAGACCCGCGCCTGCAAGCCTTACGGCAAGAAGTAGCCGGCCGCACGGATGCGCGGCACCACCGGGTGCCGCGCATCACCTTCGCTCGACCGGCAGGGGTGGGGCTTTGTTTGTCTCTTGCCCCCGGCCCTTTCCCAGCCCTTCGGTGCAAGCCGAAGGGAGGGGGATTCTCTCTCTTGGGTCGGATCACTCGCGGAGCGGAACACAATGCGCCGGGTCCCACCCTGGTGCACGTTCCCCGTCGGGAAAGTACAATGCAGGCCGGCAAGCCCGTGACCCTGCCTTGAGCTTCCTCCCCCCAGGAGACCCGCCTGTGAACGCCTCTCTGCTGATGGTCCTCTTGACCCTGGGGACCCTCGAAAACCGGGAGGTGCTCGACGCCTTCCAATACCCCGATTCGGCCGCCGCGGCCCGCGCGTGGGCGGCCTCGGAGAAGACCCCGCCGGTCGCCGTGGTCCGGGACGACGGCCGCTCGGTCCTGGAAATGAAGACCCCGTTCGCCTCGCAGCCGGCCCTGCCGCGCTCGGTGATCGACCGCAACGTGAAGCTCAACCTTGCGGTGCTGGGCGAGTTCCTGTTGGAGCTTTCCGTGCCGGCGCCCGAGGCGGCCGGGCACGTGAGCCTTTACTTCCGAAGCGGCGACGGCTGGTATGCCGGCGGGACCGACCCCGTGAAGAAGGGCTGGCAGACGCTCCGCTTCTCCAAGGCCGGCTTCCGCACCGAAGGCAAACCCGCCGGCTGGCACAAGATCGACGGGATCCGCATCTCCATGTGGCGCGGGGCGCCCAAGGATTCTGCCGTGCGCTTGGGGAGCCTGGTGGCGTTGGCCCACGACGTGGCCCTGGTGATCCCCACGCCCGCCGGAGGGCTCAACGCCCGGGACCTGCGGACCGCCCGCATCACCTCCGACGGCGTGGGCGACCTGCTGAGCGAGATCGGGCTCGGGGCCGACGCCGTGGAAGATACGGCCCTCGCTCACGGGGCGCTGGAGAAGCGCCGCGTCGCGATCCTCGCCTACAATCCGCACTTGGACGATCGAGCCGCCGCGGCGCTGGAGGATTTCGTCGAGGCGGGCGGGAAGCTCCTGGTCTGTTTCCAGATGCCGCCGCGGCTGGAGAAGGTGCTCGGCTTCGGCAAAGCGAAATACGTTCCGCCCAAGCAGCCGGATCAGTTTGCCGAGATCCGCTTCGATGCCGACGTCCCCGGCATGCCTGCCTCGGTCCGGCAGGCCTCCTGGAACATCACCGCCCTGGAGCCGATCGGCCAAGGGGCCCGCGTGATCGGCCGGTGGTACGACGCCCAAGGCAAGCCGACGGGCCACCCGGCGATGCTCGTCAGCCGCAACGGGGCCTTCTTCTCGCACATCGTGGTGATGGACGACCGCGAGGGCAAAAAGCAGATGCTGGCCGCCGTGCTCGGCTACCTGGAGCCCTCCTTGTGGCAGCCGATGGTCAAGAGCGAATTGGACCGGCTCGGCCGCATCGGGCACCTGGAAAGCCTTGACGAGCTGGCCCGCTACGTGGCCCGCAGCAAGCAGGCCGCGGCCAAGGAGCCTCTTGAGACCGGCCTTTCGATGCTGCGGGTTGCCAAGCAGCGGACCGCCGAGGGGGACCACGCCGGGGCCGTCGGGCGGGCCCGCGAGGCCCGGCGCCTGTTGGTGGAGGCCTATCTCCGGGCTACGTCGAGCCGGCCGCAGGAAGGCCGCGCTTTCTGGAACCACTCCGGCACCGGGGCCTACCCCGGTGACTGGGAGCGCACCTGCAAGGAGCTGGCCGCAGGCGGCTTCAACATGGTCATCCCCAACATGCTCTGGGGCGGACTGGCCCACTATGAGAGCGACGTCTTGCCGCGGAGCTCAACTCTTGAGAAGCAGGGCGATCAGATCGCGCAGTGCGTCGCCGCCGCTCACAAGCACGGCATCGAGGTCCACGTCTGGAAGGTCAACTATAACTTGTCGACGGCGCCGCGGCAGTTTGTCGAGAAACTCCGCAAGGAAGGGCGCACCCAGGTCTCGGTGCGCGGCGAGCCGGTCGATTGGCTCTGCCCGTCGCACCCGGAGAACTTCAAGCTTGAGCTGGAGAGCATGTTGGAGGTTGGCCGCAAGTACGACGTGGACGGGCTGCACTTCGACTACATCCGCTACCCGGACGGCGACACGTGCTACTGCGACGGCTGCCGCAGCCGCTTTGAGGAGCAAAGCGGCAAGAAGGTGGCCGATTGGCCCGCGGAATGCTACAAGGGCGCACGCCGCGAAGAGCACCGCACCTGGCGATGCCGGCAGATCACGCGGCTTGTCGAGGCGGTCCACCGCGAGGGAAAGAAGCTCAAGCCGCAACTGAAGATCTCGGCCGCGGTGTTCGGGGCGTATCCCGCTTGCCGGGAGTCGGTGGGGCAGGATTGGGTCGCGTGGATCAAGGCCGGCTACCTCGATTTCGTCTGCCCCATGGACTACACCGAGAGCGACCTGGCGTTCTCCGTGCTCGTGTCGAACCAGATGAAGCTGGTCGAGGGCCGCACTCCCGTCTACCCGGGCATCGGGGCAACGGCTTCCCGCTCGGCCCTTTCGCCCGATCAGGTCGTCGGCCAGGTTTACCATGCCCGGTCGTTGGGCGCGGCGGGCTTCACCATCTTCAACCTCGATCGCGGCACGATCGGCGAGATCGTTCCCGCCCTGGGGCTCGGCGCCGGCTCCGAGCGGGCCACGCCGCCGCACGCGAAGAGGGACTAGGGATTAGGGGCTGGGGATCAGGGATTAGTTGCCTGGACCGCGGAAAGGACTTGCCATGAAACGACTTGTGCGAGCAGACCGGTTGTCCGTGACTTTGGGCCTTGGACTGGCGGTCTTCCTGGTCGCTTGGGCCGCCAGTGCCGAAGACGCCTTGGTGCCCAACGCGGATCTCCGCGACGGCACCGACGCCCCCGCCGGCTGGACCCTTTCCGGCGGAAAGGGCCGCTGGGTCGACCGCGAGATCCTCGAAGTGACCGGCACCGGCAAGGACTCCGGCTTCTGGCGCTCCGCGGACATCTACTTCGCCCCGGCGACGCTCTATCACTTCCAGATGCGGGCACGGCGGATCGATTCGGCGGGCTTGTGCATTTCCGGGCCGGCGTTTGCCAACCGCGACTACGACGCGCTCTCAAGCGATTGGCAGTGGTACGGCCACGTCTTCCGCACGCCGGACAATCCGCAGGAACGCTTCCTCCGCGTGGGCCAATGGGAGGCCAAGGGCACGCTGCAGTTCGACGCCGTGAAGCTCACGCCCGCCATTCCCGTCTACAGGGCGATCGGCAATCTGCTTCTGGGAGAAGGGGAATCGATCCGGGACGGCCGTTACGTCTTCTCGGGCACGTTCGGCGACGAGGGAAGCAACTTCCACCGCACGCTGGCCAGCGCCACCGCGGGGTTCAACAGCGACCGCTGGTGTCTCTACGGCGCCGGGCAAGTCACTTATCGGTTCCATGTGCCCCGGCATCCGTTTCTTTCCGCCGGCGCGAGCTTCAACGTGAATTATCACGCCCGCGGCGACTGCGTGGCGGAGGTAAGCCGCGACGGGCGAGAGTGGCGCCCCCTGGCGACCCAGAAGGGCCTCGGCACCGGCAAGGCGTCGTTGCCGGCGGACCTCTTTCCGGCGGAAACGATCTTCCTGCGGCTTCGCCCGGTGGCCGAGGACGGCAATTTCCAGGTCAACCGCATTGAGTTCCAGGCCGCCCTCTCGGGCAAGCCGCCGGAGGGCACGGGCGGGACCCTCTTCGCCGACGTGCCGTCGCTCGATTTCCAGAAGGGCATCGAAGAGATCGCACTGGAGGAAGACCCTCAGAGCGGCACGGCCGTGCTCCGCGTCACCGGCAAGAATCCCTTGGCCAATCCGCTCAAGGTGACCCTGGCGGTGAGCGTCGGGCCGCCGGGCACGAAGAAGACGGCACTCAAGCCGCAGGAGGCCGAGATTCCCGCCGGCGGCACGGGGACGCTGCGGGTGCCCATCCCCGCAAATCGACCGGGGGCACAGGAGATCGAACTCGACGTCGGCGTACCGGGGTTCTTCGCGCTGCGGTCCACGATGGCAACGAGCGTTCCCGAGTACTATCGCTCCGACTACGGGGAGCGGATCGCCGGCGTTTCCGATGGCGCGGCCGTGTGGTGGTGCGACGCGACGTGGAAGATCCCGCGGCGGCGGCCTCTTCCCGGCACGTCGGGCCCGGCGGCCCGGCTCTCCGCGGCCAAGAACGACCGCGAGGCGGTGCAGATCGTCGTTCGGCCCGGTGAGCCGCTCCAAGGGCTGACCGCCGCGGCCGGCCCGCTCATCGGCCCGGGCGGGGCGACGATCCCGGCGGAGAAGATCAAGATTCTCCGCGTCTACTATCACTTCGTCCACAGCCCGACCGACGCCACTGGAGTGCGCGACTGGTGGCCGGATGCCCTGCCGCCGCTAACGAAGCCGATCGACGTGGCGGGGGGCGAGAACCAGCCGCTCTGGGTGCTCGTCCACGTGCCCGAGGACGCCAAGGCGGGCGACTACACCGGCTCGGTGGCACTCAAGGCGGACGGCTGGTCGGCGACCGTCCCGCTGCGGCTCCACGTATGGGATTTCGCCCTGCCGAAGCAGAATCACCTGGTGACTGCCTTCGGGTTCAGTGCGGGGACGGTGTTCCGCTACCATCAAATCAAGGCCGAGGCCGACAAGCGCAAGGTGCTGGACCTGTACTTTCAGAGTTTCGCCGAGCACCGCATCAGCCCCTATGATCCCACGCCCTTGGACCCGATCCGCGTGAACTTCGTCCACAATGCCGATCCGCCGCGGACCGAGGTGGATTTTGCAGCCTTCGACGGGGCGTTTGCCCGAGCGCTCCAGAAGTACCGCTTCACCAACTTCAGCCTGCCGGTCGATGGCATGGGCGGCGGCACGTTCCATGCCCGCGTCGAGCCGAAGATCGGGCCGTTCGGCGAGAGCACGCCGCAGTACCAGGCCATGTTCGCCAGCCAGGTGAAGCAGTTGGAGGAGCATTTGCGCAAGAAGGGCTGGCTCGAGATGGCCTACACCTACTGGTTCGACGAGCCGGAGCCGAAGGACTACGCCTTTGTGCGAAGCGGCATGGAGCGGATCAAGCGGTACGCTCCCGGCATCCAGCGGATGCTCACCGAGGAGCCGCAAGACGAGCTGGGCGGGGCCGTGGACATCTGGTGCCCGGTCAGCTTCAACTACAACCACGAGGCCGCGGAGAAGCGCCGGGCCCGGGGCGAGCGCGTCTGGTGGTACGTCTGTTGCGGGCCGAAAGCGCCGTTTTGCACGCTCTTCATCGACCATCCGGCCACGGAGCTGCGGGTCTGGCTCTGGCAGACGTGGCAGCGGAAGATCGTCGGCACGCTCGTCTGGTCCACCAACTGGTGGACCTCCGGGACCGCGTTCCCCGACAAGCCGCAGAACCCCTACGAAGACCCTATGGGCTACGTGGACGGCTACGGCGTGCCGCGCGGCACGAAGCAGTTCTGGGGGAACGGCGACGGGCGGTTCATCTACCCGCCGGAAGCGGCGGCGGTGCCCGGGCATTCGGGGCCCGACCCGGTGATCGCCCCGCCGGTTTCGAGCATCCGGTGGGAAATGCTCCGCGAGGGCGTGGAGGACTATGAGTATCTCTACCTGCTGCGGGAGCTGATCGGCAAGAAGCGAAGCGCGCTTCCGCCGGACCGGCTCAGGGAGTATGAGGCACTGCTGGACGTGCCCGAGTCGATCACCAAGGACATGACCACGTTCACCAAGGACCCGGCGCCGACGTACGCCCGCCGGGCAGCCGTCGCCGAAGCGATCGAGCGATTGACGAAGTAGCTTCGTTTTGTGGCTGCCGGGGAACCAAGTTGAGAGAGGAACCGCTGATGCACGCAGATCAACACAGATGTTCTCGCACCACCCTCTGGGTCGCTTGGGTGGTCCTTGCGGCGCAGGCGTCCACGGCGTGGGCCTACAACCCGCCGGTCGATACGGCCGGGCCGCTGGTGGTGCGGATCGAGGGGCCCGAGGAGGTCACCCGGACCGACGTGGCCTTGCCGGTCCGCGTTGTCCTGGAAAACCGCGGCGACAAGCCGATCGAAGGAACGGTTCAGCTTGGGCTGGTCGATCGCTGGCGGACCGAGCCGGCCGGGCCGGTCAAGTTCGCCGTCGAGCCACGCGCGAAGACCGCGACTGAGTTCAAGGTCACGGCGGGTAGGGGCACCTATAGCGCCCACTATCCGATCCACGCCTTTGCCCGATTCGAGTGGGAAGGAAAACGGCAGGTTGCCCATCCGATCCTGATCTTTCAGACCAAGCTCCCCGATCCGCCCCGCCCGGCACTCCCCGTGGAGTGGAAACCGGTCGGGATGCCCGAGTCCGGCGAGTTGGCCTTGTGGCGGGTGCCGGCCGTGCGCGCGGTGATAGCCGTTTTCGGCGAGAAGCCGCAGGTGATGCCGGTCGGCTGGCAAGGGAGTGAGTCGCGGACCGGCGGCACGCTGCACGTCGACCACTACACCGCCGCCGGATCACCGCGCGAAGTCGTGCGGATCCATCCGCCCTGGCAACAGGGGCTGGTCGGCACCCTGCTGGCCGAGTATCCGCTCCACTTGCCCAAGCGGACGCCGCTGGTGCTGAAGTTTGCCAACGCCGTGATCCCGGAAGGCCAGGGCGACGGCGTGACGTTCCGCGTCCGCGTCTTGCCGTTGGATTCCCCGGCGGGCAAGATGGGCAAGGTCGTGTTCGAGCGGCACACGGCCGCCAAGACGTGGGAGTCCGGCGAGGCCGACCTGAGTGCCTTCGCAGGCCAGGCCGTGCGTCTCCAATTGGAGTCCCATCCCGGCCCGAAGAACAACACCGGGTGGGACAGCTCCTTCTGGGCCGAGCCGGTCCTCGCGGCGGGAACGCCCCCGCAGCCCTCCCCGTTTCCGCCCAAGGACGACGCAGGCTCGCGGGTGCTGGGCGCCGTCGGCCGCGGCGGGAAAGAGTGGCAGGCCCGCGTCTGGCCGGGTCGCCGCGGGCTGTTGGACGCGGTGGTCGGCTTCTGCGACGGCGACCGCCGGCTCTCGTTCCGCGGCTTTGAGGTGCGGGTCCTAGGCGGGCGGATCGACGACGCCCGATCGCCGGTCCTGCTGCGGGAATCCAAGGAGGAGCCGTCTCCGGGCGGCTGGCAGGTGCGGCACCGCTTCGAGAGCGTGTTCGGGCCGTTCGATCTGGTCGGCCGCTTGTTTGTGGACCGCGGCACGCTGCGGGCGCATTTCGAGCTGCAAAACGGCCCGCCGCCGCGGGCGTGGCAGGTCCTGTACCTGGAGGACGTGGCCGCCGGCCCGTGGAGCGACACCGCCCGGCAGGTCTACGCCGGCGTGGGCAACGTGATCCGCGATCCCGGGCCGTTCCGTCTGGGATTTGACGGGCATCAGCTTTCGACGTCTTTTGTCGGCTTCGATTTTGCCGGCGGGATTTCACTCGTCCAGGGCGTGGACGTTCCTCCGGACCACCTCCAAGTCACGCCCTCCAGCCGGCATTACAGCTTGCACGTACCGCACCGCTCGACCATGACCCTCATCCCCGCTCCGAACGTGTGGGAGGCGGTCAAGGGCTGGCG
The DNA here is from genome assembly GCA_964354135.1 of uncultured Planctomycetaceae bacterium. GTDB lineage: Bacteria > Planctomycetota > Planctomycetia > Pirellulales > Thermoguttaceae > CAYGZA01. The sequence continues at coordinate 26,967 of CAYGZA010000018.1, read as the reverse complement.
CCAGACCAACGGGCTCAAGCCCGCCGGCGGCGTCCAGAAGGCGGCCGGGCGGTTCGTATTCGACGTCTGGGGCGGCCGCTACCGCGAGACCACCGAGGCCCTCAAGCGGGCCTTCCGCTACGGGCTGACCGACTCGATGCTGATCTTCCACAACTGGCAGCGCTGGGGCTATGACTATCGCCTCCCCGACATCTTCCCGCCCAACCCGCAGTACGGCACGCTGGAGGAGATGCAGCATTTGCTGCGGACCTGCAAGGAGGCCGGCGTCCTGGCGGCGCCCCACGACAATTACATCGACTTCTATCCGGACGCCGACGAGTTCTCCTACGAGAAGCAGATCGCGTTCCATGCCGCCGGGCAGCCGGTCCTCGCCTGGCTCAACGAGGGTCGCAAGGCCCAGTCGTACCGCTTCCGTTCGGACAGCGTGGAGCCCTTCCTGCGGCGGAACCTCCGCCTCGTCCGCGATCAGATGGCCCCGACCGCGTACTTCATCGACGTCTGGTCGAGCATCGGCCCGTACGATTACTGGACCGCCGACGGCAGGTTCTTTGACCGGGTCTACAGCCGGACAAGTTGGGGCGAACATTTCGCCTGGATCCGCGATCTCTTGGGCGACAATGCCCCGCAGATCTCCGAAAGCGGCCACGACCAGCTCATCGGCTGGCTCGACGGGGCCCAGGCCAATCACCTCCGCGTCGGCAAGCCGGGCGGGCGCGGCTATGGTTCCTGGTGCGTCTGGGACATCCCGCACGGCGACGCCGAGCGGACGCCCTGGCTCGATGCCGCCCACCACGACCGCTTCATCCTCCACGGCGCCGGCTACCCCAGCCGCTACGAGGGCGGCCTCGACCCGGCCTCGCACGGGATCTATAGCGACGACTACATCTCCACCGAGGTCCTCACCGGTCATCCGGCGATGGTCCCGCAGCCCTTCGGGCGCGACGTGGTCCGCAAGTACTGGCTCCTCGGCGACCTGATGCGGGCCTTGGCCCTGCGGCAGATAGAGGCGGTAGAGTACGTCGGCGACGACCTGCACCGGCAGCACGTCCGCTGGAGCGGCGGCGGAGAGGTCTGGGTCAATCGCGGGACGAGCGACTGGACCGTGGCCGGCACGGTCCTGCCGCAGTATGGCTTTCTCGCCCGCGCGCCGGTCGGGGACGGCAAGACGGCCGTCGAGGCGGCGATTGCCCGGCGCGACGAGGTGATCGTCGAGTGGGCCCGATCGCCCGGGCGGTGTTACGTCAACGGGCGGCAAGTCGTCGATCGGCCGCGATCCAGGGGGCCTCAGGCCCCTGTGGCCCGCCAGAATCCCGCGGGCAAGCCGATCGACTTCGGTCCGGCAGTTACGGCGGCGGGTTGCCGGCTTGCCCCGGACGGCAAGGCCCTGGTGGTCACTCCCCTGCCGGAGCCGGGGAAGGCCAAGGCGGAGATCCGCATCCGCTGGGCGGCCCTGCCCTGGCGGCTTCCCGAGCCGACGCACGCAGAGCCGATCGCCGAAGACGGCAAGGTGCTCGGCCGCCGGCCGGTCTCCCGCGAGAAAGACGCCGTGATTCTTGCCATCGGGCCGGAGGAGTTCTGCTATCGTCTTTTCCGCGAGTGAGGCAGCCATGTGCAAGACTGTTGGCCGTCTTTGTGTCGCCGCATTCTCAGTCCTCGCCTTTCCGGCTCTGCTGCGGGGGGTGGAGTTCGAGCCGTACACCAGCGGCGTGATGCGCGGCGGGGAGAGGGCGGAGCAGATCCGCCTTCGCGTTGCGGGGCTCAAGCAACTCGTGCTCATCGCTGCGCCCATCCCCGATTTCCAGTCTGCCCATGCCGACTGGGGCGACGCCAGGTTGATCGCCGCCGACGGCCGCGCAACCTACTTGAGCGACCTGAAGCCGGTCCAAGTCGAGCAGCCATACGGCACGCTCCGGCTGGACAAGAGCCACCGCGGCGGCCCGATCACCATCGCCAGCCAGACCTTCCGCCGCGGGCTCGGGACGCACGCCCCCAGCCAGATTGCCTTCAACCTCGACGGAAAGTACGAGTGGCTCGAGGCGTGGATCGGGATCGACGTGACGGCGGGCCAGGCGGGGAGCGTGCAATTCCGGGTTGCGGATCGGCTTTGCGGATCGATCGCGTTGCCTTCGGGCAAGAGGGACTTCCGCACGATCACTGCGGAGTCGTTGCGGCTGGCAATCCAGGACCTCATCGAGACGTTCGGGCCACGGTACCCCAAGGGCAAGGAGTATCTGGCGCGGCTGGAAAAGGAAAAGGGGTCAGAACTATTTTTTGTGCCCCATGACAGGAAACATGCGGGGATCGTAGAAAATAGTTCTGACCCCTTTTATAGCTTGGCCCGCGAGGCGCTTCTGGCCAATCCGCTCTTGGGTTTTGACCGCATGCTGGTCGTCAAGCGGCGGCCACTCCAAGGCGGCAAGCCGGTCAACCCCGACACGAGTTTTGGCGCCGACATGGGGCTGCCCCGCAGTTCGATGGGCAATTCGACGCTCGCCAAGAATGCATTTGACAACGAGATCGCCGTGCTGCCCATGCGGGGTGGCACGGTTGGCTTGTCCAACCGTGCTTCCGCTGCCGCTGCCGCACAAGCCGGCAGTGCCACCCGCACCGATGGCAGGCTAACTACGCTCTATCGACCCAAGACCAACGAGTTCGTCGGCGACATGGACCTGCACTTCGATGCAGACCGGCTCCTGTTCTCCATGCGCGACGAGCGGGGCTGCTTTCAGATCTATGAACTCCAAGGACAGGGTGGCATGGCGTCGCTTGCGTCGCCATGGGCGCCAGCAGACATGCCCACGCTTCGCGAGGGCATGCCACCCGGGACGATGCCGCCCGGAGTCCGTCTCCGCCAGGTCAGCCGCGGCGACCAGCCGGACGTGGACAATTACGACGCCTGCTACCTGCCCGACGGGCGGATCGCGTTTTGCAGCACTGCGTGCTTCCAGGGTGTGCCGTGCAATGCCACCGACGTGGCCGTGCTCTACCGCATGGACGCCGACGGCGGCAACGTGCGCCAACTCTGCTTTGAGCAGGACCACGACTTCAACCCCGTGGTCATGGAGAGCGGTCGCGTGCTCTACCTCCGCTGGGAGTACTCGGACCTGCCGCACTCCAACAGCCGGCGGATGTTTACGATGAACCCCGACGGCACCGGCCAGATGGCCTACTACGGCAGCAACTCGTATTGGCCGAACGCGATCTTCGGCGCCCGGCCGATCCCCGGGCACCCCGGCAAGTTCATCGGGATCGTCGCCGGGCACCACGGCTCCTACCGCGAAGGGGAGCTGGTGCTGTTCGACACGGGCCGCGGCCGGCAGGAAGCCGAGGGGGTCGTGCAGCGGATCCCCGGGCGCGGCCGCAAGGTCGAGCCGCTCGTGCGCGACCAACTCACGGCCGCCAGTTGGCCCAAGTTCGCGCATCCGTATCCCCTGTCCGACAAGCACTTCCTGGTCACCTGCAAGCTCGATGCGACCGCCCCGTGGGACATCTACCTGGTCGACGTGTTCGACAACATGCTGCGGCTTGGCCACGCGGACGGCTACGGGCTGTTGGAGCCGATCCCGCTCCGCAAGACGCCCAGGCCGCCGGTCCTGCCCGAGCGGATCGACCCGGGGCGGAAGGACGCCGTGGTCTACATGGCCGACATTTACCGCGGCCCCGGGCTGGCGGGCGTGCCGCGCGGGACGGTCAAGAACCTGCGGCTCTACACGTTTCATTTCGCCTACCGCGGGATGGGCGGCCTGCTGGGGACCGTGGGCTTGGATGGGCCGTGGGACGTGCGTCGGGTGCTGGGGACCGTTCCCGTCGAGCCGGACGGCTCCGCCGTCTTCCGCATCCCCGCCAACACGCCGATCGGCCTCCAGCCGCTCGACGCGGAAGGCAAGGCCGTGCAGCTCATGCGAAGCTGGCTCGTGGGAATGCCCGGCGAGACCGTCTCCTGCGTCGGCTGCCACGAGTCGCACAGCACCACGCCCGTGAACCTGAGCTCCGTCGCGGCCCGCCGGCGGCCCGCGGAGATCGCGCCTTGGCACGGGCCGCCGCGGAACTTCAGCTTCAAGCGAGAGGTCCAGCCGGTCCTGGACCGGCACTGCGTCGGCTGCCACAACGGCGAGTCGGCCGCCGAGGGCGGCGCTTCGCCCGATCTCCGCGGCACCCTGCTCACGAGCAACTACAAGTCGAACATCGCGGGGAACGGCAACGGCTACGGCGGGCGGTACTTCTCCGTCGGCTACTTCGAGCTGAGCCGGTTCGTGCGCCGCCCCGGCATCGAGAGCGACATGCACCTCTTGAAGCCGTACGAGTTCCACGCCGATACGACCGAGCTGGTTCGCGTGCTCACGAAGGGACATTACGGCGTGAGGCTCGACGCGGAGGCGTGGGACCGGCTGATCACATGGATCGACATGAACGCCCCGTACCACGGCACCTGGACGGAAATGGGCTGGAACCTGGGCCGGCAACCACAACGGCGACGGCAGCTCCGGAAGCTCTATGCCGGTGTGGACGAGGACCCGGAGGGGCTCGCCGCGGTCCAGCCGCCAAGCGTCGCGCCGGCCATGCCGGGGCCTGCGCCACGGGGTGGCACGGTTGGTTTGTCCAACCGTGCTTCGCAGATCACTGCCGGACAAGCCGGCAGTGCCACCCGGCCGCCGCGCCGAACGATCGACCTCGGCGGCGGCGCGAGCATGGACCTGGTCCTCATCCCGCCCGGCGAGTTCATGATGGGCGACCCGCAGGGAGAGGCCGACGAGCAGCCCTTGACGCGGGTGAGAATCGATCGCCCGTTCTGGATGGGTGCCTGCGAAGTGACAAATCGCCAGTATGCCCGATTCGATCCGCAGCACGACAGCCGCTTCGAGTCGAAGAACGGCTACCAGTTCGGCGTGACCGGTTTCGACTTGAGCGGGCCGGGCCAGCCGGTGGTTCGCATCTCCTGGCAGGAGGCGACGGCCTTCTGTGCGTGGCTCTCGCGACGCACCGGGACCCGCTTTGCACTGCCCAGTGAAGCGCAGTGGGAGTATGCCTGCCGGGCCGGGAGCGAGGCAGCCTTCTCGTTCGGCGCCCTGGAGAGCGACTTCTCGCCGTTTGCCAATATGGCCGACGTGAGACTCCAGCACTTTGCCACCGACCCGTACACCGTCTACGAGCCGCTGGCCGAGTTCACCAAGTACGACGACTGGATCCCTCGCGACGCCCGCTACAACGACCAGGGCCTGGTGACGGTGGAGGTGGGCCGCTACCGGCCGAACGCGTGGGGCCTCTACGACGTGCACGGGAACGTCTGGGAATGGACCCTGAGCACGTACCGGCCGTATCCCTGCGATCCGCAGGACGGCCGCGACGACGGATCGCCCGAGGGGCTCAAGGTGGTCCGCGGCGGCTCCTGGCGCGATCGCCCCAAGCAGTGCCGCTCCGCGGTCCGTTGGCGTTATCCCGCATGGCAGTCGGTGTACAATGTCGGCTTCCGGGTGGCGTGCTATTTCGAAGCAGATGCCCGCTGAGGCCCCTGTCCCGCTGGGGAGAACGTTTTGGTGAGGGCTTGCCGGACCCGGGAGCGTGGGCGAAAATGACGTGGAGGTTCGGTTCTGATCCCCGGGGAGTTCGTGTCATGAAACGGTTCAAGATCATCGTCGAAAAGCACCCGGACGGGTATGTCGCTTACCCGTTGGGGCTGAAGGGAGTTGTCGTCGGCCAAGGCGACACCTACGAAGACGCCTTCGACGACGTGAAGTCGGCGATTCGTTTCCACATCGAGACCTTCGGGCAAGAGGTGTTGGACGCCGACACATCGGAAATCGAGGTCTTCGTGGCCGAAGCGGGGATTGGACCCTGATGGCGAAGTTCCCCGTGGACGCCCCGAAGGAGAAAGTGATCTGGGCGCTCGGGCGACTGGGTTTTCAACTCGTGCGCGAGGGCAATCATGTCGCCATGGTCCGACAGAACGCAGATGGCACGCGGACACCGCTGACCATGCCGAATCATTCCCGAGTTAAGGGCTCGACCCTGCGCACGATCCTTACCCAGGCCGGAATCCGGCGCGACGACTTCCTGCGGGAATACGATACGTAGCTGGTGGGCCGGCCGCCCCTGTCCATCCGAATGAGAATGGAGTATCGGTTTACCTGAGATTCGTACAACGCGGTTTGCAGCCATCGACTCATGCTTCAGCCAGCCCGCGATTCCTCCCCCGACCAGCGCTATCCCGAGTACCGGCCCGGCGAGCCGGTCGCCCTGTTCATTCCCTGCTACGTCGACCAGCTCTATCCGCAAGTCGGCGAGGCCGCCGCGCGGTTGCTGACGCGCCTCGGCGTCCCCGTGGTATTCCCAGACAGGCAAACCTGCTGCGGCCAGCCGGCCTTCAATTCCGGCTATTGGGAAGAGGCCCGCAAGGTGATCCGCCACTTCTGCCGGGCGTTTGAAGGGCACCGCTGGATCGTGTCGCCCTCGGGCTCCTGTTCGGCGATGTGCCGGGTGTTCTTCGGGCTGGCGGACCCGGCCCCCGAGGTGGTCGACGTGGGCCGGCGGGTCTTCGAGCTGACCGAGTTTCTCGTGAACGTCCTCGGTGTGACCGACACGGGGGCCTGCTTCCCGCACAAAGTCACTCTGCACAACGGCTGCCATACGCGGCGGGAGCTGGGCGTTGTGGACCCGCCCTTGAGACTGCTCGAAAACGTCCGCGGCCTCCAGTACGTCGAGCTGCCGAACGTGGAGGAGTGCTGCGGCTTCGGGGGCACGTTCAGCGTGAAGATGCCGGGCACCTCGCTGGCCATGGGCCGGACCAAAGCGGAAAACGTGCTCAAAAGCGGCGCCGAGATGGTCGTCTCGCCCGATATAAGCTGCATGATGCACCTGGGCGGCATCCTCCGCCGCGACCCGGCCACGCGGCACATCCGCACGGTTCACATTGCGGAGGTGCTGGCGGCGACGGAGCGAGGGCAGTAGGCCCAGAGGAACGGGTCAGGGATCGGGCGGCGGTGGCCGTCAAGCGCGGACGATTCCCACGGTCAGCGCCAACGCCGCCAGCAAGATCATCCAGGCGACCAGCAGCAGGACCGCTACCGCCAAGAAGAGCCTATTGGGCCGTGGCGGGTGTGGGATCGGCGTACGGCGCCTCTCCGCAGGGCGCGTCGGCCGATCGGACGACGCCGGCGCGGGCATTCGCTCCGCGGATCGCTTCCTGCTGCGGCTCATGGCATCCCGGCCCCTCCGTCTTGGCTCCCCTCGTCCCTCGTCTCTCGCCTCTCTTGCCTACTCCGCCGGAGAGAACTTGAACTCGTCCTCAAGCGCGGTCTGGAAGTCGTAGACATCGTCGAAGTCCTCGCGGCGGTCGTTCCTGCTCTTGCGCATCTGGCCGATGCGGATCAGGTTGTAGACGATCTCGCCGAAATCGCCCGTGGCGTGTATCCCCCAACTGTTCAGCACCGTCTTGGCCATGTAGCCGTACTGGCGGAGGGCGTACCGGCGGATGGCCTCGCAGAGGTCCTGGCCGGTCACGTGCCGCTGCGGCTTTTCGGCCTCGGGCGCCTTCTCGCCGGCGGCCTGCACCGGCTCGCTGGCGCTTTCCTTGCCCATTTTCAGCTCCGACTGGGCAAAGTTCAACGCCTCCCAGACGAACAGATACGCCTCGGCGCGGTAACGCCGGTCTTCGCGGAGAAGGTGAAAGAACGAGTCTCGGGGATCGATCATGCCTGGTTGCCTGCGGGTTGGTTGGGAACGGCCGAGAACGGGGACGCCTGCGTTGCCGCAGGGCCCTAAGTGTCTTGCTCACGGAGGCGGGGATTCGGGCGCCCCGGCGGCCCCCTTCGCGCCCGACGCGCCGTCGTCCGGCAGGGAGGATGCCTCGGCCACGGGGATCAGCTTGCGGCGATGATCTTCCGTTTCCACCACGAGCTGCCCGGCGAGGAGCTCGTGGCCCACGATTCTGGCCCGGCCCTCGCTCGTCAGCACGCTGGCGCCGATCGGCGGCAGCTCCTTTTGTATCTTCTCGTACATTTCGTACTCGTACCGCAGGCAGCATTTCAGGCGCCCGCAGCGGCCGGAGATCTTGCTCGGGTCCAGCGTCGCCTTCTGGAGCTTGGCCATCTTCATCGAGACCGGCGGCATTTCCGCCAGGTGGGTGTTGCAGCAGACCGCCTTGCCGCAGTCCCCGTAGTCGGCCAGGAGCTTGGCCTCGTCGCGGACGCCGATCTGACGCATTTCGATCCGCGTTTGGAACTCGCCGGCGAGCATCCTGACCAGCTCGCGGAAATCGATGCGGCCCTCGGCCAGATAGTACACGATCACCCGCTCCCCGCCGAAGACGTGCTCCACGTCGACCAGCTCCATTTCCATGTTGAGCTTGCTGATGCACTGGAGGCACACCTGGAACTCGCTCCGCTCCTGGTCGTGCATGCGCGAGAGCTCGTTGGCGTCGTCGGGGGTCATTTGCCGGAGGATTTGGCCCTGCGGATGGTCCTTGAACCGCTCCACGGCGGTGGGCGCCGCCTCAACAAGCACCTCTCCCGCTTCGAGCCCGCGCTCCGTGCGGACAATGACGTTCGTTCCCCGCCGGTACTCCTGTTCGCCAGTGGGCGAGAAAAGCCCCAGAATCCTCATGGCGCCGAACCGGACTACGTAGCTAGCCATGGTGGACCACTATCGAGGAGGCATGGCCCCCCGTTTAACGGGCTGGCCTGGAAGAACGGCCGAAAGCGGCCGGAATCACCCGCAGTCACCCCGGGAAGTATACGTGCCCGTCCGCTGGGCGCAAAGGCGTCCGTCTGAACGCCGTATGCCGGAATCACGCCAAGCCACTTAGCGGATGCAATCGGCTTCAATCTGGTAGACCAGGCCGCCCATCCCCCCTTCTTTGGGGTCTTCGTGAACGGTGAACTCGCCGCCGACGCCTACGATGTGATTCGTGTAGTCGACGGTCCTCGGCGGCTTCAACTTGACCCGGATGAGCTGGGTCGGCATCGGGGTCGGCTTGCAGTAGGAGCAGTCCCCCGGCTCCTGGGCCAGGACGAACTCCCTGATTCTCAGGCGCTGCTTGCCCGGGGCCATGTAGCCGCGGATGAATACCTTCCGTTTGTCCAGGTTCATCGCCTCTTCGGGGACGCGCTGTTCGGGGTTGTTCGGATCGGGCTGGAGCTTCTGGTAGGCAATCGCCAGATATCCCGGCGGCGCCCAATGAGAGTACTGGTAGGCGAGCCAGACATAGCCGGCGATCCAGAAGCCCGCGGCAAGCCCCACTCCCACGCGGACCATGCCGATGCCCGTTGTCTCCTCCGGATTGCGGCGAATCCGCCGCACGGCGATCCAGCCCAGCAGCATCGCGAGGACCGGCACGACGGCCAGCGACCAGTCCACGAAGGTCGCGAGGGAGAGAACCCCAAGCACCAGGCAGAGGATTGCCAGCCCGCTGAGGGCCCGGTAGCCCCTTTCCGGCCTTCCTTGTTGCCGGCCCCGCCGCACGGAGACGACGGGCTGAGTCTTGGGAAATCGGGATTGCGTGCTCATATCGCGCTACGGTGAGGCGATCAACGATTGGGCCACGTCGGTGCGGTAGGCGACCACGGCGGGCAGGTACCCGACGATGGCCGCCAGGAGGATCAGGCCCGGAATGAGGATCAATTCGGCGGCCTGGAACTGGAAGGGGTCGATGGCCACTCCGGTGCGATCGGCGATCGTGGGTCCCAAGGCCCCGGTCAGGCCGTGCCCTAACACCAGCCCTATCCCCCCGCCGCCGAGTGCCAGGAGCATCGACTCCCAGAGGACGACCAACATCACGGTCCGCCGCTTGGCCCCCAGGGCGCGGAGGACGGCGATCTCGTGCCGCCGGTCGCTCATCGAGTTGTAGATGCTCACCAAGATGCCGATCCCCGCCACGACCACGATCAGCACCGCCAGGAAGAGAAGGATCAACTGCAGGTCGCCCACCAACCCCTCCAGCAGTTCCGTCACCTGGGTCGCCGGGGCCACGGCCTGCACCTCCAGCTCCCGGGCGATCAGCTTGGGCAGGGCGACCCGCCGGGCCTGATTCGGCGTCTTCACGACCATCAGCACCGCTGTGATTCGCTTCGCCTCATAGGGGATCGCGTCGTGGTCGTGGGAAGCGCCGGCGCCGGGCTTCTCCTTCGCCGGGGCTTGCTTGGCGTCCTTCTTCGTTTTCTCCCGGACGGCGCCGGCCGATTGCTGATCGGCGCTTTCGTCGTCCCGAGTATGGAGGTGGTAGAAGCCCTCGATGTTCACAAACAGGGCGCGGTCGTTGGGGGTCCCCGTGGAGGCCAATACCCCGACCACGGTGAACTCGGTACGCTGGTCGTGCTCCTTTCCACCCTCGGCGGCGGTGCCGTGAACGGGGCGGAACTTGTCGCCGACCTTGAGCCCGGTCTTCCGTGCCGCCTTCGCCCCGAGCACCGCCTCAAAGGTCCCGTCCCAGCCGAAGTTCTCCCCCCCAGGGGCAAACTCGTATTTTCGGCCGTCGAGGTACTCCAGCCGGTCGAACATGTCGGGCGTGGTGCCGATGACGCGGAACCCTTTGAACGCGTCGCCCAGACAGACGGGAACCGCCACGTCGATGTCCGGGGCGAACTGCCCGTTGACCAGATCGTCGTAGACGGCGTACGGGATGCTGTCCGTCGGCTTGCCGAGGTGGTAGACGGTGCTGAGCACCAGGTCCCGCGGGCTCCCCTTGGCGCCGATGATGAGATCGTAACCCTGAGAGCTCCGCCGGAACGACTGGTCGACCACCCCGAGGATGACCAGGACCGCCACCACCAAGGCCACGCCCAAGGCCATGGAAAAGGCCGTCAGGCCCGAGGCCAACGCACGCTGCTGGATGCTCCGCCAGGCGATTTTCCAGAGACTCATCGGACTGCCCGAACGCGGTTGATTTCTTCCAGGTATTCCACACGCTGGAACTGTTCCGCCACTTCCGGCGCGTGGGTCACGAGAATCAGGGCCACCTCTTCCTCCTGACACGTCTCCCGCAACAGATCGATGACCTGCTGCTGGTTGCCCACGTCGACGTTGGCGGTCGGCTCGTCGGCGAGGATCAACTGCGGGCGGTTGGCCAGCGCCCGGGCGACGGCCACCCGCTGCTGCTCGCCTACGGAGAGCATCGGCGGCTTGTGCGTGAGCCGCTCTTCCAGACCGACGCGGCGGAGCAGGTGCCGCGCCCGCTCCTTGTCCACCCGGACCTTGCCGAACGTCATTCCCAAGAGGACGTTCTCCAGGGCCGTAAAGCTGGGCAGGAGATTGAACGTCTGGAAGACGTAGCCGATCCGCTCGGCGCGGAACTGGTCGACCTCGGACTCCTCCATCAGGGCCAGGTCCCAGCCGTCGATCTTGACCCGACCCGCGGTGGGCCGGCTAATCCCGGCGATGATGTGCAAAAGCGTCGTCTTGCCGCAGCCGCTGCGGCCGACCAGGACCACCTGTTCGCCGGCGGCGACGTCGAACTCGGCGATATCCAGGATCGGCAATTCGCTGCCGTCCGGCTGGATGAACGTTTTCTTGACGTCAGTCAGTTGGAGCATCAGCAAACAGCGTCTGGAAAAACTGCCCCCTGCACGGAGGGGTAGATTCGTCGGAAGGTCGGACGGCAATCACCGCCATGAACCCCCTTGCAATGGGGGTATTTTGCCGTCCGCAGTTCCGCCGCGGGAAAGGCAATTACAATACTCTACCACAGACCTTCTCACCTGCGCTTCGATACGCAAGGAACCCCCATCTTGGTTCACCCGGATTGTGGCGCGCCCCGGACGAATGAGCGGGACTCGCCCGCCGTCCCCCTTGGCGAGGGGAATGCCGACTCGCCTCTCACCGCCGGCGTAGGGCCCGCTGCATCTCCCGGCGGGCCTCGGCCTGCTTCATGGCGTGCCGCTTATCGTGCGTTTGTTTTCCGCGGCAGAGCCCGAGGAGCAGCTTGGCCCGGCCCTGCTTGAAGTAGAGCTTCAAAGGCACCAGGGTCAGGCCCTTTTCGAGGGCCCGGCAGGCGAACCGCTGGATTTCGCGGCGGTGCATGAGCAGTTTCCGCGGGCGGCGGGGGGCGTGATTGAACCGATTGGCCTGGACGTACTCGGGGATGTCGCAGCCGATGAGCCACACCTCCCCCCCGCGGACGCGGCCGTACGCCTCGTCGACCGACACCCGGCCCGTGCGGAGGCTCTTCACCTCGCTCCCCACCAGAGCGATCCCGCACTCCAACGTCTCCAGCACGTGATATTTGTGCAAGGCCTTGCGGTTCTGGGCGACCAGGCGCTCGTTGTCGTGCTCTTTGTCGTCTTGGTTCTTCTTCTGCTTTGCCGTGGCTCGGGCTCCCGCTCTTCGCTGCCGGCGCGAAAGGTGGTCGAGAATGGGCCGTCAACCGTCACCCTCGTTGTACCGGGTGCGGCGGGCAAACTCAAGCCGCTGGCCAGCCCGGACAAGAGAGGGTTACCGCCTCTTGGCGGCCCGCTACAATGCTCTGAGCGTCTTCCTGCGTGTCTTCCTGCCCGTGTCGCGGACCGTTGCGAGATGGCTGATCCCCTGCCCCCGCGATTACCCCGCTGGCTGAAGCGAAATGTGCCTAAGGGGAACTCCCTGCACTTCACGGCGGGGCTCCTCGACCACCTGCGGCTGGAGACGGTGTGCGACCACGCCAGGTGCCCCAACCGCATGGAGTGCTACGCCCATAAGACCGCCACGTTCATGATCCTGGGGGATGTCTGCACGCGGCGGTGCGGATTTTGCAGCGTGCCGAGCGGGAAGCCCCGGCCGGTAGACCCGGATGAGCCCCGCCGCGTGGCCGAAGCGGTCCGGCAGCTCGGGCTCCGGCACGTGGTGATCACCGCCGTGACCCGGGACGACCTGCCGGACGGCGGGGCCGAGCATTTCTGCCGCACGGTGGCGGCGGTCCGGCAGGCCACCGGGGCGACGATCGAGGTCTTGCCCTCCGACCTTGCCGGCGACCGGGCCGCCGTGGATCGGCTCATCGACGCCGCCCCCGAGGTCTACAACCACAACGCGGAGACCGTCCCGCGGCTGTACCGCCGGGTCCGCAACCCGAAGTCCGATTACCGCCGGACGCTGGAGGTCTTCCGCCGCGTCAAGGCGCGGGACCCGGCCATCCGCACCAAGAGCGGCCTGATGCTCGGCCTCGGCGAGACCACCGAAGAACTCCTCGACACGCTGGCCGACTTGCTGGAGGCGGGCTGCGAGCTGCTCACGCTGGGCCAGTATCTCCAGCCGGCTCCGGACCGGCTTCCCGTGGTGCGCTACCTGCCGCCGGAGGAGTTCGACGACTTGGGCGAAGCGGCCCGGCGGATGGGCTTCAAGCAGGTGGCCAGCGGTCCCTTCGTGCGGTCCAGCTACCGCGCCGGCCAGATGCACGCGACGGTGTGATGGATTACCCCGGCATCATCTCGCGTTTGGGAGAAGGCCGCCGTCGCAACGGCGGGGTGACCCGCTGCTTCCCGTCTCTTGTCCCTCCGGCGGCGGCTCCGTGCCCTCCGTGCCTCTGTGGCGACTCCGTCTACGCCGGGTGCATCTTGCGGTACTCCATGCGGGCGATTCCCGCGGCGCCCAGATAGCCGGCGTCGCCGCCGAGGATGGCGAAGTCGATGACGGTCTTTTCGGCCGGGACCTCGTAGGCCCGCTTGCGGATCTCCTCTTTGATCCGCTCCAAGAAGCGGCGGCCCAACGGGCTCCGCTTGCCGCCGAACGTCATGGCCCCGCCGAAGAGGATGGCGTCCGGGTCGATGGTGTGCATCAGGTTGACCGCCCCGATGGCAATGTAGCGGGCCGTCTCGAGGATGAGTTCCAGGGAGAGCTTGTCGCCCGCCTCGGCATGTTCCTCCACCAGGAGCGGCGTCAGCTCCGCCCCCTGTCTGATCGCCTTCTTGAGCGAGCTGCGCCGGCCGCGCTCAAGCGCCTCGCGGGTCCGCTTGATGACGGCGGTCGCGCTGCCGTAGGCCTCATAATGGCCCTGCTTGCCGCAGCCGCACACGCGGGCGTCCTCCCGGCAGTCGATGATCGAGTGGCCGAACTCGCCGCCGTGGCTGTGCTGGCCGTCCAAAAGGAGGTCGCCGATGACGATCCCGCAGCCGATGCCCGTGCCCAAAGTCAGCAGGATCATGCTGTGGAAGTCCTTGCCGGAGCCGATCCAGAACTCGCCGTAGGCGGCGGCGGTGGCGTCGTTGGCGAACGTGACCGGCATCCCGCAGTGGTGGCTCACGCGGTCCCGCAAGGGGAAGTAGTCCCAACCGGGGAGGTTGGCGGGCTTGACCAGTTTGCCGCCGGGGATGTCCATCGTGCCCGGGGAGCCGAGGCCGACGCCCGCCACCTGGCCCGGCGAAAGGCCCGCGCGGCGGATCGACTCGTGGATCGCCTCGCCCATGCGGCGGGAGGCGTCCTCCGGGCCCTTTTTCACCTCGGTCTTGATGGTGTAGTACGAGTCTTGCAGGGTGCGGCCGAGGTCGTCGACCACGCCTACCTTGATGTTCGTGCCGCCGAGGTCGAGCCCGACGAAGAAGGGCGATTGGGCGTCGGAAAGAGGGACTTTGCGTTTGGCGGAGGGAGCCATAAGGGTTCGGGGTCCAGAGTTCAGTATTCAGGGCCGGGCCGTGTCGGGGTTGCAGAGCCGGGCCGTGTCGGGGTTGCAGAGCCGGGCCGTGTCGGCCCGGTAGGGTTCGGGCCATTCGGCCGGCGGGCTTGCCCGCCGGGAGATCGACCAGCCTGGCCAATATACGGGATCCTCGCTCCACCGACAACGGCGTCGCAAGCGGGGCCGCTACACCGTTTCCCCGGGCCGACACGGCCCGGCTCTGAGGGCTTTCTCTACGCCGGTATTCCTGCCAGCCGCACGTACTCCGGCAGCGGGCCGACCAGCGGCCGGAGGTAGTCGAGGCACGCCGGCGTGACGAAGCTCCCTTCCGCGTTGATGAATGCGTCGGGCATCGGCTTGGCGGCGCTGGCCACGTCGGCCAGCGGGACGGCGCCGAGCGTCCAGCGGTAGGGGTCGCTTGACTGGCGGACAATGCTCACCATCACGCCCGAGGTTCCTTCGAGGGCCAGCTCGACCGCCCGGCGGCCGCAGGCGTATGCCTCGTCCAGGTCGGTTTGGCTGAGTCGGTCGGCCGCACACATCTGGAGCGACTCGCAGACCTGGAACTCGCCCCGCCAGCCGAACTCGTTGGCGATCATCCGGTGCAGCACCATCGCCGCACTGGTGCCGGCCATGGCCCCGAACTCGACGTTGGCAAACTTGTCGGTGATGGTCGAGGCGCTGACCGCCTTGCCATCCGCATGGCAGATCCCTTCGCCGCACACGACGCTGCACCAGCCGTGACGGTCGTAGCCGGCCTTCACCGCAGCGAGGAACTTGTCGCGCTCGAAGGGACGCTCGGGAATGAGGATCACGTGCGGGGCGTCTTCCTCACGGGACTTGGCCAGGGCGCTGGCCGCCGCGAGCCAACCGGCCGAACGGCCGACCGTCTGAAAAATGACGTACTGGTCCACGTATCTCATGTCCCGGGCGAGCACTCCCGCCTGTTGGACCGAGAGGGCCACGTAGCGGGCCGCGCTGCCGAACCCGGGCGTATGGTCGGTGCCGAAAAGGTCGTTATCGACCGTCTTGGGAATGCCCACGCCGCAAAGCTCGTAGCCTTGCCGGCGGCAGAAGCTCTCCACGCGGTGGATCGTATCCATCGTGTCGTTGCCGCCGATGAGGAACAGGTAGCGGATATTGTGCCGGCGGAGCATTTCCAGGATGGGCGGGAAATCGGACTCCTTGAGCTTGTGGCGGCAGCTTCCCAGGGCCGAGCTGGGGGTCAGGCGAAGCTTATCGAGCGTTTCTCGGCTCTCGCGGCCCAGGTCGATCAGGTGGCCCTTCAAGAAGCCCTCGATGCCGAACCGCATTCCCAAGACCCGCTCGATGGGCGCGCGGCCCAGCGCCGCCTCGACGATGCCGCAGAGGCTGGCATTGATGACGCTGGTGGGCCCACCGCTTTGACCGATGATCGCGCTACCCTTCAACATGATGGTTTCACCCTCCTCCCTAACGCGGCCCAACGGCCGGAACCAAGGCTGTCAGCCGTCAGCTATCAGCTTTCAGCTATCGGCTATCGGCAGTTAGCTATCATCACTTGGAACTCAAACGGCTGAAAGCTGAAAGCTCATAGCTGAAAGCGTCATTCCAACCGACCCGTCCAGACCAGAAGGTTACGGAAGAACCGGGCGTACCAATTGCCGACTTCGATGAACCCGCCGCCGACTTCCTGGACAATCCGGCGGTCGCCCCAATCGACCCAACCGCCGACCCAGTGCGGGGCCACGTCGGTGGCCAGTGCGGCCGTGCGGCCCTGCCCATGAGTGCCTACTACTAAGAGCGGCGTTTCGCCTTCCGGCGCGAATTCGAATGACTCGCCGCACAAGCGGGTCTCAAACCGCACGGCCCGCAGAAGCGTCTGGCTGCCCGGCTTTGGCGTGAAGACGTTGAACCCGCCGATGCCGGGCGGACTCTCCCAGGGCAATCCTTCGAGAATCACGTGTTCCGCGACCTTCCTGACCAGGCACGGCTGGGCGCAGTTCCGGCGGTCGTCCTCGGCCAGCATTGCAACGGGCAGCACTTCCGCCAGAGGCGACTCGTGATACTCGCCCAGACGCCCATGAAAACTCTCCCAGCCGCCGATCATCAGCAGGCCCGAGCCCGCCGCGACGCTGTCACGAATGTGGACCATGTCGGCCCGCGCAAACCGTGCCGCCGGATAGTCGCTGATTACGTACAGCGCATGACGCCCTGTGCGGAACGACGCGGGCGGCGAGTACGCGCTGGGCACGTAATCGTAGACCAGCCCGAAGTGGCTCATGATCCCGGCCAGATACATCGCCGCCCCGGCCAGGTGGTCGTCGCCCAGGTAGCAGATCCGCTCACTCATCTACGTGACGTTGCGCCCCATCTAGTGGAACATCGCGTCGTATTGCTTCGGCGCGTAGAAGTTGAACTGCACCTCGCGGATGTACTCGACCGGTCCCACTTGCCGCTGCACGTCCACCAGAAGCTCGATCTGCTCCTGGCTGGCGTAAGCCTTGATCGCCTCCAGCTTCCGCTCCAGCATCTCCGGCGTGCCGGTGATCCGAAGCTGCGGGGCCTCGGGGAAATCGCAATAGGTGGCGTATTCGTAGACGGCAGGCACGGTCTCGATCGGCGGCCCCAATTCCGGCCAGATCAGCCCCTGGGCGTGGAACAGGCTGATGAGCATCTCCTGGTTGACGATGCGATGATCCGGGTGCAGGTCGGTGATCGTGGGCAAGAAGACCCGCGTGGGCCGGATCTGGCGGAGGATGAGCGGGTAGGCGTTCTGGAGGCCGCTGGCGCCTTCCGCCTCCGTGGGATCGCCGATCGTGGCAAAGTGCCGCCCGCGGTAGGGATTCAGGTTGCAGTCCGGGAACTTGAGGAAGTGAAGGCGATCCAGAGGCAGCCCGAGGATCTGGAAGGACCGCTCGGCCTCGGCCTGGCGGACCTGGGGGATCGTGCGCCGCTGCGTCGTTTTGCAGTAGCCCATGCGGCCGTCGGTCGTGACCACGGCGTGAACGTCGACCCCTTCGGCCAAGGCAACCTGGAAGGTCAAGCCGGCGCCGGTGACGATGTCGTCGTCGTGGGCGGCGACGAACATCCAGCATTCCTTGTCGTGCTTCCAGTCGGGGAGGAATTCCTCGATGTTCGCCGTCACCAGCAACGGGCCCGGCGTGCGGCGGTAATAGGCCACTCCCTCAACCATGATGGCTCCCCGTCCTACTGGACTCCGCCGAGGAACTCGTTGCCGATCTTCCGCGCCCGTTCCGCCTTGTCCAGGTTGATCCCCAATGCCACGCCGACGTGGACCAGGATATTCCAGCCGGCCAAGAGCTGCAGCACCGTCTCGTAGCCCTCCACGGCCGGGATGCGAATCGTGGGGAAGATCGTCTCCTGGGCAGCCACGGCAATGACCTTCAACCCCACGCCGTCGACGAGCACCTCCTTGAATTTCGCCATCTCCGCAGGGAAGGGGTCGACGACGATCACCACCTCGTCGGGGCCCATGACCTCCTCGACCCCGTGGACGGCGTACGTTCCTTCGAGGTAGTCGCTTTTCTTGTGGGTGATTTCATTTGTCTTCAGGGTGAGTTCCTCGGCCACCCCGTTGTTCCGGCCGGCGAAGTAAACCACGGGGGCCGCGACGATCGCCCGGACGATCTCCGCGTCCAACTCCGCCTCGAGCACTTCTTGGGCCCTCTGGGCGGCCTCTCGTTGGTTTTTCACAACCGGGCTCTCTTGTTTCTCGAAGCAGCAGAGGATCGAGCGGTAGAAGAGGGCCTGCTCGACGACGCTCTTCGTGGCCGCGACGGCGTTTTCCTTCCCGCAGGTGAGGGTAAAGCACTGGTTCGAGACCCCCGCCAGCGGGCTCCCGCCGGTGGCGGTCAGCCCAAACCGTCTTCGGTGGCCTTGGTCGGCCAGTCGGGTGAAGAGGGAAATGACTTCCTTGGTCTTCCCGCTGTTGCTGGCCCCGAAGACGGCGAAATCGGCCAGCTCGTATTCGTGGGCCTGCCGGGCGGCCTCGGTGACGATCTGGAGAGGAGCTGCCCTCCGCATGCGCTCGTAGATCATGTTCTTGGCCGGGAAAATACGGCTGGACCCTTCCCCGGTCAGCAGGAGCTTGCCGGCCTGCCGAATCGCTTGGGCAACCTCCCCGGTCTGGCGAAAGTCGAAACGCCCCAGGATGCCGGGCACCTCCATCATTTCTCGGACCAGGGCAAAGTCGTAGTATCGCTTGTCCGTCAAGTTCATCGTCTCTTCTCCGAGAGCCCCAGGATTACCTTGCCGCCGTGGGCAGCCACCGGCGAGTATACGGCCGGCGGGGTCTAACGCCAATGGCAGCGCCAGTTTGACGCAGAACGGCACGCCATCTGCACACGGAAGCGGCCGCTCCGTCGCGGTTCGCTGCTGCGGCCGACGGCCGCGACGCAACCTGCTGGAGGGCACCCCATTGAGTTGCGGCCTTCCCGATACGCCAAGAAAGCGTGAAAGTTGAGATTGTAGGAAATACAATTCCCGGGCAAAATGCCGCTCTCACCTGACGACCGAGCGACCCGAATTCAATACCCGCGTTACACAGATTCGGAAAGGAGTCCCTTAGGACCGTACTGCCCGCCGTCGTGGACCTGGGGCCTTTCGCCTTTCGTCTTTCGAAAGAGCCCCGGGCCGAAAGGAGATCGGCCCAAGACCCGACGTCGTACGATCCGCTTCATGAAGGTGACACGGAAGTTGCCCATCGCCCTCTTCGGGCCCGTCCCCGCCGTTGACCGGCAGCCCCGCGGCCCCCGGTTGGACCAGGAAGATCGACCGAAGAGCTGAGCCGGGGAGCATCCCGGGCCTCGGGTTTCCCACCCCTTCTACGAAGCCGCACCGTACACCTGCCCGCCGGCGGCCGGCACGATCCTTTTCCCCCCGAGGAGGTGGAGAATGGTCGCGTTCCCCGCGATTCTCTTGACCCTGGCCGCAAGCGGCGGCGACACCGCGCTGGTGGATTTCTACAGCGACACCTGCCCCCCGTGCCGTCAAATGGCCTCGACGGTCGAACAGCTCGCGGCCCGGGGGTATCCGATCCGGAAGGTCAACGTCGCCCGCGAGTCGGCCCTGGCCGCCCGATTCGGCGTCACCCACGTTCCCTGCTTCGTAATGACGGTGGACGGGAGAGAAGTGGACCGGGTGGTGGGCTTGGCAAGTGGGGCCCGGCTGGAGCAGATGCTGGCGTTGGGCCGGCCGCGCCGGGCCACAACGCAACCCCCGATTCAATTGGTGGCCGCCGAGGGCCGCCAACCGCCCGTGGTTCCCATTCCAGCGGTCCGAAGCGCCCAACCCTTTTGGGACATCACGCCGTCCAAAATGGGGGGAATGGTCCCCTTGGAAGGGCCGCCGTTGGATTCGGGCGGCGGGTTCCAGCCGGGTCGTCCGAACGGGAGCCGGGTGCCCCAGCAGCCGGCAAGACATCCCTACGGCCAACTGCTCGCCGCCACCGTGCGCCTGCGGGTAGAAGACCCCCGGGGGCACTCGTGCGGCTCGGGAACGATCATCGACACCCGGCGAGGCGAGGCCCTGATCCTCACCTGCGGGCATCTGTTTCGCGATTCGCAGGGGAAGGGGGGGATCGAGGTGGACCTGTTCGGTCCGACTCCCGCCGAGAGGGTCCCGGCGCGGTTGGTTCACCATGACTTGGACCGGGATTTGGGGCTCCTGAGCATCCGCACTCCGGGACCGGTCATCGCGGCCAGAGTGGCGCCGCCCGGCTACCGGATCCATAAGGGGGCCAAAGCGATCAACGTGGGGTGCAACAACGGCGAGCCGCCCAGCGTGCGGGTAAGCCAGGTGATCTCCCTGGACCGCTTCCTCGGGCCGGCCAACGTCGAGGTGTCCGGACTTCCGGTCCAGGGCCGCAGCGGCGGGGGGCTTTTCACGGCCGATGGGCTGGTGATCGGGGTGTGCAATGCGGCGATCCCGACCGACAACGAAGGGCTGTACGCAGCCGTCGAATCGATCCACGCGGAGCTGGACGCAGTCCAACTGGCGTACGTGTATCGCGAGGGCGGGAATGGCACGCCGGCGGAAAACGCGTTGGCAACCGGCACACTGCCGGCCATGCCCAGGCAGATGCCCCCGCCGTCGGATCTGGTCAGTCTGACCGAAACGCCGCGTCAACCGGCCGTTGCCTCAACGGGGGTCTCCGAGAATGCCCGGAATCGCGGAATGACTGCCCAAGAGCAGGCAACATGGGAGGAAGTCCAGCGGCGAAAAAACGAAGGCGCGGAAGTGATCTTCATCATTCGGCCTCGGGACAACCCCCAGGCCCAGAGCGAGATCATCGTGCTCGACCGGGCCTCCCCGGCTCTGCTCGAGCGGCTTTCCTCGGGTAGGGCGGTTGCCGCCGAGACAGCAAACCGCTCGTGGCCCGAGGCCGGCGACTCGGAGTCCGACTGGAGGCCCCGTTGGCTGCAACCGGGATATCCCGGACAGTAGGTCCCGTTTCGCCCCAAGGGGTTGCCGACTGGGCCGGCCTGCCGCCCTGACGGCGACATCCTGCTCTATGGGGGCCTGCTCCCCGCAGGCAATGCTGGGAGCCCTCATCGCCCGAACCGCTTGTCACCGCTCCCCGGTTTGCCGGCGGGGGTAACCTAGAGTTTCCTTGCGGGGTGGCCGGTCGCATTCTTCCGAAGGGTGGGATTCGATGGTTACAGAAGGTACACCCATCAAGGGGCAATGATGTCGCTATTGGTGTGGATTCTCGTGCTGGCGGTGGTCAATGCGTGCTTGGGGTACGCACTGGCCGTTTACCTGGGGTATGGCCCGCCCGGCCTGAAAGACGGATGGGAGGCCTTGTTTGCGGACAGGCCGTTGGTCGAACCAGGGGACGAGGAGACGGAACTCGCCCTTCCGTTTGAAGGACCGCTGGCGGCGTCCCCCGCGAAGCAGGCGCCCCCTAAAGATCAGGTCAGCTCCTCCAAAGGACCAGTCGAGACGGGTCTCAGCGGCGACTCGCGCGACCAGGAACCGGCGCCGGCAGTGCATGCCCAGGGCACGGAAGACGGGAGCCACAACGAGGCCTACGTTGAGACCTCGATCCTCAAGCTCAACATCGCGATGATGACAAGCGCGGCCCGGGCCACGGAGATCGACAGCCGCCTGCGTGAGTGCCGGGGACATTCCGACGCCGAAGCGATTCGCCAGTGCTGGCTGGATTTGAAGAAGGATTGCGAAACCTACCTGGCCGAGCAAAGTGCCGCGGCGGAGGAATTCGAGAATCGAATCGGCGAGTTGGGTGAATTGCGGGCGATGGGCGAGGAGATCAAGATGGCCAATCTCGAGCAGGCGGCCCAGATCGAGACGACGCTGAGCAATCTGACGCACATGGATTTCGCGTCCGACTTGGAAGCGGCCAATACGCGATTGCTCGAAGAGCTCAAGCACCTCCGCATCGCGCGGCACCGGCTGCGGGACAGCCGCGAGGCCGCCTTCCTGGCGGTTGCCCGCCAGGAAAACCGCCTGGACAAGATCGAGAAACGGCTCTTCCACGACCCGCTGACCCGGATGTACAACCGCATCGGCTTGGAGACGACGGTGTCGCAGCGGTTGGAGGAAAGCCGGCGGCAAGCGCGGCAGATGTCCGCGGCGCTCGTGGACCTCGACGCGTTCGGACAGATCGACGATCAGCACGGTCCTTTGATCGGGGATCGGGTCCTTTACCAGGTTGCGGCCCTGCTGCAAAAACACATCGGCGAGGCAGACCTGGTGGGCCGTTTTGCCGGACAGCGGTTCCTCGTCGTGACGGCCGACGTGGGGCCCCGTGTAGCCACCCGCAATGTCGAGTTCATCCGCCAGTCGATCGAGCGGGCCACATTCCGCCACGGCGAGCAAGCGATCCGCGTTACGCTCACCGCGGCGGTCACGGAAATCACCCCCGACGACACCGAGGCAAACCTGGTCCAGCGGCTCGAGAAGACGCTCCAGCAGGCGAAGGAGCACGGGCCCAACAACGCCCTGTTCCACGACGGTCGGAAAGCGGAACCGATCGAGTCGCCCAATCTCGGTGCGGAACCGGTGGAGATTGTCATTTGAGGCTCATCCGGCTGAAGCGTACCTGGGGTTGAAAAAGTAAGGCACCAACAACAAGATCAAGACCATGAAACGTCAAGCCTACGGCTTTCGTGACCACTCACCGCAATTGCTCGATCCGAGGCGGGAACTGGTCTTTGCCGCCGAACAGCCAGGGATTGTATTGGCGGAAGGACCGGTACTGGTTCTCGGCGACCAGCGCCTTCACCAGCGCGCAGGCCGTCTCAACGGCCACTGACGGTCCCACGCAGGCGATCGTCCGGCCTTGAGGATCCCAGGCGACGGGTTCCTGGGGACCGGCCTTGCGATAGGCGAGCCCGGCTTTCGCCAGCACCTGCTGCGATTGACACGTGGTGGCAATGACGCCGCCGTTTTGGTGGACGCGGCGCACGATGGCCACCGCCGGCGGGCTCCCCATGTCTTCCTGCCCCTTCGAGGTGTGCCGGCCTCGGCCCTCGCCCACGCAGGCGGGAATCGCCACCGCGTCGAAGCGGTCGATTTCCGCGTCTCTGAGGTCTTTGACGAGCACATCGGGGCGGATGGTCATGCTCCCCATGCCGTGGACCTCCGCATCGAAGCCGGCGACCACAACTTCAATGGTCGCCACGTCTATGGCGCCCGAGCGCGGCATCATGTAGTCGGAGACTTGCTTGGTATGGGATGCCCAACTCAAGACGCCGGTGAAAGCGGCGAACTCGATCTCCTCGAAGTTCTCTCCCACGAGGACCAACACCCGCCGGGCAGGCCGCACGCAGCGGAAGCCGATGCAGGCAGGCCGGTAGTCGGGCGCGGGCGTGCCGCGCTCCGCGTTGGTCTGCCGCTGGGCCGGCATGGCGAAGCAGCCGCTGCGGCGGATCTTGTGATCGCCTTTCGGCGGGCCTTCCGGGCTGTCTTCCGGCGCGGCGTAGTTGGGGTCGAACCAGTCGTGGCACCACTCGGCGACGTTTCCCGCCAGGTCGCAGATGCCTTCCGGCGAGCGGCCTTTCGGATAACTGCCCACCGGCTGCGGATGGCCGACGTTGCCGCCATAGTTGGCGTGCTCGGGCGTGATGGGCTCGTTGCCCCAGGGATACTTGCGGCCCTCCTTGCCGGCCGCGGCCCACAGCCACTCCGCCTCCGCGGGCAGGCGTTTGCCGGCCCAGCGGGCGTAGCCGTCGGCATCGTGCCACGAGACGGCATACACCGGCCAGCGCTCCTTGCCCGGCTTCGGCACGAGCTTGCCGCTCTGGTTCTCGATCTCCTGTTTCTCGTTCCACTGCCGGGCGTGGCCGTCGTTGAGGAATCGGCAGTACTCGGCGTTGGTGACCTCGTACCGGTCCATGTAGAAGGACCGGACGCGGACCTTGCGGCCCTCGCGCACGAACTCACCACCCCGGACGAAGACCATGCCGCTGTTGTCCTTCCACCGAGGCAGGCCGGGCGAGGCGGCCTCTTGAGCGGCGACCATCCCTGCCCCCACGAGACCAACCATGAGCGCTATCACGCCCGCTGCAACGCGTGCATCCGAGAGGGATTCACGACGACCCGATGGATCGCGATTCAACATTGGCATGGGCCTTCCCCCCTTCGATCGCGGCCTGGGAACGGTTTTCCAGATCCTAGGACGTGGCTGCACGAAGGGCAAGTCGCCCAGACAACCGGCCGGCATGGCAAGCCGCTGCCACGGACCAGACGGGTTTCCGAAGTCTCTAAGACTTCGGAAGTCTGCGCGGGAGACTCTTGCCCGGAAAACAAGACTCTACGCATTTACACTACAGAGGACGGTAGAGCCTCGAAACCGTCAAGGGCATCTGGCTTCCCGACCCCTGGGGAAGGATAATGCCGGCAGTGTCGCCGCCTTTAACCTGTCGGCGTTGGTGTGCGATGAACCGATGCCCCGGAATTCCGGCAAAGCGAGGTCACAGCGATGGCAAACCGCAAGAAGTCGCTCCTCCTGAGCCTGTTTGTTGCGGTTCTCGCCGTCGTTCGGCCCGCGGTAGCCCAGTACAACGTCTACTGGGGCGACATGCACGGCCACACCGGCATTTCCGACGGCAAGGGAAGTCTCGATGACTACTTCACCCATGCCCGAGACGTTGCCAAGCTCGATTTCGTCGTGGTGAGCGACCACGATTTTGGGAACGCTGCGCCCTGGCGCATGCCCAAGGAGGCATGGACGCTGACCCAGGACAAGGTGGACCAGTACACGGCCAACGGCCGGTTCGTGGCCATTGCCGGCTACGAATGGACCTCGCAGCCGAAGTATTGGACGCCCGAGGAACCGCTCTTCACCGGCCCTACCAAGTATTACAACCACAAGAACGTGTACTTTCCCTCCAGAGTGGACTACCTCTTCAGTGCGAAGGACGCCGCTTACAACAGCCCAAACCTGCTTGCGGAAGCCGTGCGAAAGCACGGCGGCCTCATTCAAAACAACCATCTCTACCCGGGGGCGGAGGGACGTGACCAGTTCGACTATGAGCCCTCGTATTCGTCGGTCATCGTGAACACGGAGATGTGGCCGGACACGATGCAGTACAAGGGAAAGACCTACACTGGCGACAGCGAGAAAGTCTTGCGAGATTTCCTCAGCAAGGGCGGGAAGACCGGCTTCGTCGGCAGCACCGATACCCATGAAGGCAAACCCGCCGCAAAGACGGCGGTCCTCGCAAAGGAGTTGAGTCGTCCGGCCATCTTCGATGCCCTGCGACACCGGCGAAACTACGCCGTTTTCAACGCAAGGATCGTCCTGGACTTCAAGATCGACGGCCACCCGATGGGTGAGGAGATTGAGATCCAGGGCAAGCCCCGAATTGTGGTGGGGGTCCGGGGAACGGGCGGCATCAAGGAAGTCGTCCTTGTCCGGGACGGCTCGATCATCCATACCTTGACGCCGGGAGACCGGAGCGTTCGGCTCGAGCACGTGGACAGCGCCTTTGGAGGAAACAGCTACTACTATCTGCGGGCCATTCAGGCGGACAAAGACGAACATGGCAACCCCTCGTGTGCATGGTCGAGCCCAATCTGGGTGAAGAAGAAGCAGTAGCGGATTGCCGGAATGACAAGTACGAACCGCCGACGCGGAATCCTTATCGGTCTCGCCGTAAGTGATGCTTTGGGCGCCGCCGTCGAGACTCTGCAAACCGGGAGGACTTTGATGAACAGAAACACTACGACTCGAACCGGCAAGTTTCCTCTCGCGGCCGGGGCGTTGTTTCTCGTCCTGGCCCTCGGCACGGGCCGAGCACCCGAGGCGGGCGAGCTGCGGCTTCACGTTTCGCCGGCAGGCAACGACGCCTGGTCCGGCACGCTAGCCGAGCCCAATGCCGCGAAATCCGATGGCCCGCTGGCCTCGCTCGAACGCGCGCGGGACGAGATCCGGAAGCGGAAGAGCGCCGGCGGTCTGCCGGAGGGCGGGGTCACGGTATCGATTGCCGGCGGTGTCTACGAGCGGAATCAGACCTTCGAGCTGGGCGCGGACGATTCGGGCTCGGAGAAGTCCCCCATCGTGTACCGGGGGCAGCCGGGCGCGAAAGTGCGGCTGATCGGGGGCAAACGCCTGACCGGCTTCCGCCCGGTGTCCGATCCCGCCGTGCTCCGGCGCCTGGACGCGGCCGCCCGGGGCAAGGTGCTCCAGGCCGACCTGAAGGCCCAGGGCATCGCCGACTATGGCGAGCCGGGTGGCGGCGGAATCGAGCTGTTCTTCCAGGATAAGCCTATGACCGTGGCCCGCTGGCCCAATCAGGGCTTCGTCAAGATCGTCCGGGTCCTCGGGCCCACCGCCGTCGACGTCCGCGGGACCAAGGGTTGCGCCGAAGGCGTTTTTTCCTACGAAGGAGATCGGCCCCGCCGCTGGGCCGGAGAGAAGGATGCATGGCTGCACGGCTACTGGTTCTGGGATTGGGCCGATCAGCGGCAGAAGGTCGAAGCGATCGATCCTGAGAAGCGGACGATCTCGCTGGCCAAGCCGTACCACGGCTACGGATACCGCGCCGGGCAGTGGTTCTACGCCTTCAACGTGCTGGCGGAGATCGACCAGCCCGGCGAGTGGTATCTCGACCGGCAGGCGGGCATCCTCTACTTCTGGCCGCCGGCCCCGATCGCCGAAGGGCAGGCGATTGTCTCCGTCGTGCCGACGCTCGTGCGGCTCAAGGAGGCGTCGCACGTGTCCCTTCGCGGCCTGACGCTGGAAGCGATGCGAGACACCGCGGTCGTCGTGAGCGGCGGATCGCACGACCGGATCGCCGGCTGCACGATCCGCAACGGCGGCCGGAGCGCAATCGCCGTCTCGGGCCGGTCCCACGCGGTGGTCGGGTGCGACGTCTACCAGATGGGCGAAGGCGGGATTTCCCTCTCCGGCGGCGACCGCA
Organism: uncultured Planctomycetaceae bacterium; assembly: GCA_964354135.1. Lineage (GTDB taxonomy): Bacteria > Planctomycetota > Planctomycetia > Pirellulales > Thermoguttaceae > CAYGZA01. Next base: position 9 of record CAYGZA010000018.1, on the reverse strand, counting down.
AGACCCTCG